>NZ_JBJEHW010000162.1:0-39579 GCF_051876455.1 Parafannyhessea sp. | reverse complement strand
GGGCCGCTGGTGGACGAGTTCGCCCGCGGCAAGTACGACTCCGTGCTCGTGATCGCGTGCGGGTCGAGCGCCAACGCGAGCCGCTGCGCCGCGCCGTTCATGCGCAAGTGCCTGCAGGCCCCGGTCGTCGTCACCACGCCCGGCGCGTTCCTCACCTCGGACTTCCTCCCCGGCGCCAACACGCTGTGCTTCGTCATCTCGCAGTCCGGCTGCTCCACCAACTCGCTCGAGGCGCTCGACCGCCTGCGCGGGGCGGGCCGTCGCGCCATCGGCGTCACGGGCAACCTCGACTCCGACTTCCGCGACCACGCGGACCTCGTGGTCGACTACGGTGTGGGCACGGAGTACGTGGGCTACGTCACCAAGGGCGTGACGACGCTCGCCCTGTTCCTCATGCTCTTCTCGCTCGAGGCCGCCTACGACCTGGGCAGGCTTGACGACGCCGCGTACGGCCGCATCGTGGACGAGCTCGAGCTCGCGCCGGAGCGCCACAGGGCGGTCCAGGCCGCCACGGAGGAGTTCTACGCCGCGCACATCAAGGACATGCTCTCGATCCAGACCAACTACGTCATCGGCTTCGACCAGGCCTACGGCATCGCATGCGAGGGCGCGCTCAAGTTTGGCGAGACCATGAAGGTCCCCTCGTTCGCGCTCGAGGCCGAGGAGTTCAACCACGGCCCCAACCTGCAGCTCGACCCCACGCGCACGGTCTTCGTGGTGGACGACATGAACCGCGGCTCCCGTCGCGCCCACGAGCTCTACCGCGCCTGCAGCTGCATCACGGACCACACGTACCTCGTGACCTGCGGCGACGCCGACGCGCCGGCTGACCCCAACGCCTTCCGCGCCAACGTGGGCGCCATCGGCGAGCCTACGCTCTCCCCGCTCTACATGCTGCCGTTCTTCCAGGTCATCGCGCACCACGCCACCGACGCCCTCGGCCGCTGGGACGACTTCCCCCTCATGTCGGAGTACAAGAAGTGCGCCCCCAGCAAGACGGACCGCATCAAGGACGTCATGCCCCTGCTCTAGCCAGAGGCTCAGACAGGCGTAAGCACGTACGCGGACGAGAAGGACGAGGGGCCGCCGGTCGGAACGCATCCGGCCAGCGGCCCCTCTCGCGTGCGGCGACGTTGCGTGCGCGGCCTAGATGCCGTCCGAGAAGTCGTCGTCCTCCTCGGGCTCCGGCGCCGCGAGCTCGAACTGCACGACGGACGCCTGCATCGCGTCCTTGGCGAGCTTCGTGAGGTCGTCCAGGCCCGTCACCGCGTCGCGCTGCGTCACGCACTCGACGAGCCCGCCCAGGTTGACGCCCGCGACCACGCGCACGTCGCCCAGGGGCACGCACAGCGTGGCGGCCGTCTTGAAGGGCGTGCCGCCCACGAGGTCGCACAGGACGAGCACGCCGTCCACGTCCTCGCGCGAGCGGAGCCTCTCCAGCGCCGAGCTCATGTTCTTCTCAAGCTCCGCCGTGCCGGCAAGAGACGTGAAGTCGATTGCCTCGTACGCGACCTGCGGGCCGACGATGAGTTCGAGCGCGCTCGTGATGCCCGAGGCAAAGTTGCCGTGGCCCGTGACGATGATGCCTACCATAAGACCCTCCCAACGCGCCCGACGGGGCGCGAAAACGTGCGGGACCCCGCACCCCGCGTGCGAGGTCCCGCGACCATGGAACCTAATGCGTCTGCCGGACGTCCGCTACATCCAGTTGAGCAGCGACATCAGCAGGCCGAACACGATGACCCCGCCGATGACGGCGATGGTGTTGACGTGCTTCTTCTTGAACAGCCAGTAGATCAGGAACACGGTCGCCAGCGGAAGCACGTTGGGCAGCAGCTGGTTGAAGACCGACTGGACCGTAGTGGAGCCGACGCCAAAGACGAGCTTCTTCTGGAACTCGACCGTGACGTAGCTCGGGATCAACGCGCCGATGACCGTCGTGCCGAGGATGCCCGCGGCGCCGGTGAGGTACTTGGTCGCGGTGCCGACCTTCTCGACGGCCTTGGAGCCCAGGTTGTAGCCCAGGTGCGCGAACCAGATGCGCGAGAAGCCGACGACCAGGTAGATCGCAATAAAGACCAGCGGGCCGAGCACGGAGCCCGACTTTGCGAGCGAGCACGCGATGCCCGCCGTGATGGGCAGCACGGTGTACCAGAACAGGGAGTCGCCGATGCCGGCCATGGGGCCAAAGAGGCCGTTACGCACGCTGGAGATGAGCTTGCGGTCCGTGCCCTTCTCCTCCATGGCGAGGACCATACCCTGCAGCAGCGTCGCCATGTGCGGCTCGGTGTTCATGAACTCCATGTTGTAGGTCATGAACTCGCTGAGGTCCTCCTTGGAGTCCCCGTAGATCTTCTTGAAGCCCGGGATCATGTTCATGGTCCAGCCAGGCGCCTGCATGCGCTCGAAAGAGAACGCGATCTGCTCGGTGAGCGAGTTGATGCCGAGCTGGGTGATGTCCTTCTTGCTGAGCGTCTTGAGGGGCTCGCCCTTCTTGTTGGTGGGATTAGATGCCATCAGAGTCGCCTCCGTCGTCTATTGCAGCAGTACCGCACTCGTCAAAGCGCTTCTGGTAGCGGTAGTCGATCGCCGCGAGCGCCGCGCCGACGATAGCCACGGGCAGCACGTTGGGCATCTTGAGGAACGTCGCCATGATGAAGCCGATGAACAGGTACGGATAGGTCTCGGGCTTCAGCGTGCTGAGCAGCAGCATCGCGAGGCCGACCGCGGGAAGCACACCGCCGGCGATCTCGAGCCCGTGCGTGACCCACGTGGGGAACGAGTTGACGAACGCCTGGATGGGCGCCTGCAGCGCGTAGGTGCAGAGGAAGATGACGAAGCCGCAGAACACAGCCTCGAAGATCGTGACGCCCCAGATGAGGCCGTTGAAGTGCTTGACGTCAGCCTCTGCCGCGTACTTGTCGAGCTTGTGCGGCACGAAGGAGTAGACCGTCTTGAAGAGGATGCCGATTCCCTGGGCGAGAAGTGCGAAGGGGTACGAGAGCCCCAGCGCCGTCTCGGCGGACTTGCCCGTCGTAAACGCGAGGACGACGGTCATGATGCCGGCGAACAGCGGGTCGGGCGGCACCGTGCCGCCGACGTTGGTCATGCCCAGGTAGGCAAGCTCGGTCACGGCACCGCAGGTGACGCCGAGCTCGACGTTGCCAAGGATGATGCCCGTGAAGAACGAGGCGACCATTGGCCTGAACCAATAGAAGGCCTCGGTCTGCTGATCGAATTGGCATATGGCGCCAACTATGAACAGCAGAAGCCCTTGCACAAGTGTAAGTTGCATGCTTCCTCCCTATCCCCAGTCCCCCTCCCCCATGGGAGAAGGACCCCAATAAGCGACGAATGTCAGTGCGTGCTATGGAGTTTTATTAAAGGCTGGGGGCGCGTCCGTCCCCGCGCCGTTGCCTAGAGGCCCAGGTCCTCGACCTTGCGACCGGTCGGCATGAGCTGGATGTAGACCTTGGTGCCGTGGTCCTGGATGGCCTTGAGGTCCGCGAGGTCCTGGTCGTCCACGTAGACGTGCTGGTCGTGGAAGACGCGCTTGTCCCCGGAGGCGTGCATGTTGCCGATGTTGACCTCCTTGATGGGGACGCCGCCCTCGACGAGCTTGCGCATGTCCGCGGGCGTCTTGGCAACGATGAAGATGTGCTGGCGGGCGCTGGCCTTGCCAATGACGTTGATGGTCTTCTGGATGGTGAAGAACCTGATGCCTACGCCCGCGGCGTCCGCCGTGAGCTTCATGAGGGACTGCTGGACGGGGTCGGCAGCGGCATCGTCGTTCGCGACGACGATGAGGTTGCAGTTGGGTATGGAGCCCACCCAAGCGGCACCCACCTGACCGTGGACGAGCCGGTTGTCGATCCTCGCAAAGACGATGTCTGGCGTTGCCATCGTGTGTCGCCTACCTTCCGGCGCGGGGAACGGCCATCCTGCGGCGCACATCGCACCCGCGCTCTTTTCGCACTACCGAACCCATTACGTACCGAATAATAGCGGTTTCGGACAGATATGATTCGTTTTTCTCTGCTAGCGTTATATTGAATTTTTGAGGTTGCAAATTCGATTTCCAAGTGTTAAGCACAAGTTGCAATCAAAGTACCAGCTCTGTGTCCCAACTTGTATTTGGTATCGAATACCACCGACTCAAAATGTTGCATCATGGTATGTGAAACCACATACCAGTTGTTTGGCATACTTTTTATGAATGCCTGTAGTCGCTTTTGCATATGCATGGGAGATATCTATGAACGGTGGCGATGCACAGGGCGAGAAGGACGCAGCGGCCTTGGATGGCGCCCGCCCGACGCGCAGGCGGCTGTTTATTGCGGTGCTGCCGGACGACGCCGCACGGGCGGAGCTCCTGCGCGCGCAACGGGCGATTCTCCCCCACCTCGCGAAGGGCAAGCCCACCGCGGCCGCAAACCTCCACCTCACGCTCGCCTTCCTGGGCGAGCTCGACGCGGAGGGCGAGGCCAGCGCGCTCGCGGCCATGCACGACGCGGCTCGGAAGTTTGCGGACGGGGGCGGCGCGCCCTTCAGGATCTGGCTTGGGGACCTGGGCTGCTTTGGCAAGCGGCGCGGCGGCATCGTGTGGCAGGGCGTGGCCGGCGTGCCCGATGCAGAGCGTGAGGGACGTCGGCAGCTCCTGGGGCTGCAGGCTGACCTTGCCGCGGCGCTCGCCGCGCATGGCATCGCCCTGGAGGCAGGCGCCTACACGCCGCACCTCACGCTCGCACGCGGATGCCGCGTGCGTCCCGGGGAGGCCGCGGGCGACATGGACGACCTTCTCGCCCGCGTGAGCCTGGAGCTGGACGCTGGCCGCGGCACGGCGGGTCCGCAGGCGATGCCCGTGGAAGCGATCTCGCTCATGTGGAGCCACCACCCGGCGGGCGGTGAGCTCACATACACGGAGGTGGCGCGGGTGGAGCTGGGGCTGGCCGGCCAGCCCGATACGAAAGGCTAGCCGTTGGGCGCGATTGCGCACATGGCCATCGGCGCCGCCGTGAGGAACCAGCTCGCGTAGCGGGAGGGGCGCGCCTGCAGGTCCACGAGCAGCTCCTCCGCGTCGACCCACGCGACCGCCGCGACCTCCTCCGGGTCTGGCGCGAGGGTCCCGTCCTCGAGGGAACCCTCGAACTCCGCCACGAAGACGTGGTCGTACTCGTACTCCGTCAGGCCGTTCGCGAACCTGGTGCGATAGACGAAGGAACCGGCCTCGCGGTAACGGAGACCCTGGGCCGTCTTCGCGGGAACGCCAAGCTCCTGCGTGAGGCGGCGCGGCACGGCCTGCTCGAGGGACTCACCGACCCGCGGGTGCGAACAGACGGAGTTCGCCAAGAGGCCACCGGAGTGGTACTTGCCCTCCGCGCGGCGCTGGACGAGCAGCTCGATCGCGTCGTTGCGCTCACGGTACAGGAAGAGCGAGAACGCACGGTGCAGCCTGCCCTGCTGGTGGCACGCGAGCTTGCCAATGCTGCCCCGCGGCCGGTCGAGCAGGTCAACCAGGATCAGCTGGTCCTCCGTCTGTTGGGACAGCATGTCTGCCAGGCTCGCCACGGTCTTCTCCCCTCCATAACAAGTAAATGAAAGAAGCTATTGTCGTTTCCTCGTACGTCTGTGAAGCAACTTGTCATGATGGTCTACGTCCAGCAGGAGGATAAGACAATCGCCTTCAAACCTGAAGGCGATTCTAATGTCCATATTGACGCTGCACTCAAATTCATTTGACGCTTGGATGTGCTTCACCCTCAGGGATGGATGCCAAGGGTCGCTGGCAAGAATAACCATCTTACGCTCGACTAATGCCTGTTCCTGCCGTTCCAGCTTCGCGTACGCCTTCCTAAACGAGGGCGCGAGCACAAGCCCGTATGCCATCATCCCGCCCTATGCAGGCTTTCGATGGCGCTCTCCGCGTCATCGTACACGGGAAGCTCGCCGTGGGCCAGCTGAGCCTCGGCCTCACTGGCAAGACGCTCCAGGCGCTCCACCTCCCGTTTGGGACGGATGACCACTGGGACAAAGCGAATCTCACCGTCCTCGACGTAGACGTCGAACGTATCGCCAGACACGAGGCCCAACTCGTTGACCACCTTCTTGGGGATCGTGACCTGGCCCTTGTCCTTGAGCGTCGCGAGCATCCTGCCCTCCGTCGAAAGTCGGAATTTCCTACTTTCCGACATTCTAACATGGCGCAAGCCAGGATGCCACGTCTTTCTCCCCTACGCGAAGCCCAGGAGCAGGCCGATGGCGTGCACCAGGAAGGCGACCAGGTAGGCCACGACGCACTGGAACACGACGATGCCCAGCGCCCACTTGCCGCCCAGCTCGCGGCGGATGGCGGCGATGGCGGCCACGCACGGCGTGTAGAGCAGGCAGAAGACCAGCAGCGACACCACGGAGAGTGGCGTCAGCGCGGCGAGCAGCTGTGCCGTGGAGCCAAAGAGGACGGAGAGCGTGGCGACCACGATCTCCTTGGCCATGAAGCCCGCGATGAGGGCCGTCGCGATGCGCCAGTCGCCAAAGCCCAGGGGCGAGAAGATCGGGGCGAGCCAGGCGCCGATCGCCGCGAGCATGGAGTCGCCCTCGCTCTTGACGAGCGTGAGGGTGGGGCTGAAGCTCTGGAGGAACCATACGACGACGGCCGCCGCGAAGACCACGGTAAAGGCACGGCGCAGGAAGTCCTTGGTCTTCTCCCACATGAGCATGAGGACGGAGCGTGCACTGGGCAGGCGGTAGTTGGGCAGCTCCATCACGAAGGGCACGGCCTCGGCCTTGTCGATGGTCTTGTGCGTGATGAGCGCGATGAGCACGCCCACCGCGATGCCCAGCAGGTACAGGCAGAGCACCACGATGCCTCCCCTGCCCGGGAAGAAGGCGGCAGCAAAGTAGCCGTATATCGTGAGCTTGGTTGAGCAGCTCATGAACGGCGTGAGCGCGATGGTGAGCTTGCGGTCGCGCTCCGAGGGCAGCGTGCGCGCGGACATGACGGCGGGGACGGTGCAGCCAAAGCCCACGAGCATGGGTACGATGGAGCGGCCGGAGAGGCCGATCTTGCGCAGCAGCTTGTCCATGAAGAACGCGACGCGCGCCATGTAGCCCGTGTCCTCCAGCAGCGACAGGAAGAAGAACATGGTCACGATGATGGGCGCGATGGGGAGCACGGTGCCCACGGCGTTGAAGACGCCGCCGATGACCAGCGAGTGTATGACGGGGTTCACGCCCGCGGATGTGAGCGCCACGTCGGTCGCGTGCGTGAGCGCGTCCACGCCCGCCTGCACCAGGTTCTGCAGGAAGAGGCCGATCACGTTGAACGTGAGGAAGAACACGGCCGCCATGATGAGCACGAACATGGGGATGGCGGTCCAGCGGCCCGTGAGGACGCGGTCTATCCTCTGGCTGCGCTCGCGCTCGCGGGACTCGTGCGGCTTCACGACCGCGGCGGACACGATCTTCTCGATAAACGAGAAGCGCATGTCGGCCATGGCGGCGGCGCGGTCCAGACCGCGCTCCTCCTCCATCTGGCGCACGATGTGCTCCACGGCGTCGAGCTCGTTCTGCTCGAGCCCGAGGGACTCTATCACGTGGCTGTCGCCCTCGACCAGCTTGGACGCGGCAAAGCGTATGGGGATGTGCGCGCGCTGGGCGTGGTCCTCTATCAGGTGCATGATCGCGTGCAGGCAGCGGTGCACGGCTCCGCCGTGGTCCGTGGGGTCGCAGAAGTCCTGCCGGCCCGGGAGCTCCTGGTAGCGCGCCACGTGGATGGCGTGGCGCACGAGCTCGTCCACGCCCTCGCCCTTGACGGCGGAGATGGGCACGACGGGGATCCCCAGCATGTCCTCCATGAGGTTGACGTCGATGGTGCCGCCGTTGCCCTGGACCTCGTCCATCATGTTGAGCGCGAGCACCATGGGCTTGTCGAGCTCCATGAGCTGCATCGTTAGGTACAGGTTGCGCTCGATGTTGGTGGCGTCGACGATGTTGATGATGCCGTTGGGGTTCTCGTTCAGGATGTACTCGCGGCTGACGAGCTCCTCCGGGCTGTACGGCGAGAGCGAGTAGATGCCCGGCAGGTCCGTCACGTCCGTGTTCGGGTGGCCCTTGATGGCGCCGCTCTTGCGGTCAACGGTGACGCCCGGAAAGTTGCCCACATGCTGGTTGGCGCCCGTGAGCTGGTTGAAGAGCGTCGTCTTGCCGCAGTTCTGGTTGCCTGCGAGCGCAAAGCGCAACACCTCCCCCTCGGGGACCGGGTGCGAGTGGTCCCTCGTGCGGACGTCCACCTTGCTGGGCAGGCCGTCCTCGCCGAGGCCCGGGTGGCGCACGGGGTGCTTGGCGGCGCCCTGCCTTGGCCCGGACGGCGCGTGGCGCGGCTTGCACACGCCTATCTTTTTGGCATCGGCCACGCGGAGCGTGAGCTGGTAGCCGTGCACGCGGAACTCCATCGGGTCCCCCATGGGCGCGTACTTCTCCAACGTAATGTCAGCACCGGGAATCACGCCCATATCCAGGAAGTGCTGCCGCAGGGCGCCCTCCCCTCCCACGGTCGTGATGGTGACGGTCTGGCCGATCTCTATATCCGCGAGCGTCTGCTCATGCTGCGACGCGTCAGAAGTCATCTTCAACCTTCCTTTAGTAAACCTTGTCGTACTTATAATGCCCCAAAGGCGTCCGTTAGGGCTTGCGCCGGAAGAATTGGCCACAAGTGACAGAGTACGCCCATGCGCGATAGAGGCATCGCGTATGGCTAACGCGAATTCCGCACACGTCAACCCCACAACCGTGAGCTGCATGAATCTGACCGTAAACGGCCAATTTCTTATTTTCACCACCGTGGCATTCACAAAACCCCAAAATGGGACGGATGATATGCCCGTTCGAGGGAGAAAGCGAGAAGGACAATGGATTTCACGCGCAAGGTAGTCATCATCGGAGCCGGCAACGTCGGCAGCCACGTGGCACTCAACCTCATGGTGGGACAGTACGCCGAGGAGATCGTGTTCCTGGACATCAACGAGGCCGCCGCAAACGCCCAGGTCGAGGACCTTAAGGACATGCTCACGGCCACGCACCGCCACGTCAAGATCCGCGTGGGCACCTACGACGACTGCAAGGACGCGAGCTTCATCGTGATGACGGCGGGCCGCAGCAGGCGCCCCGGCGAGTCGCGCCTCCAGATGCTCCAGAGCACGTTCAAGATCCTGGGCGGCATCGTGGACCCCATCGCCAAGTCCGGCTTCAGCGGCTTCCTCATCTGCGTTTCCAACCCTGCGGACGTCGTGGCGGAGTACTTCTACCGCAACCTCGACCTGCCGCGCACGCACGTCTTCAGCACGGGCACGTCGCTCGACACCGTCCGCCTGCGCCGCCACATCGCGAGCATCGTGGACGTGGACCGCGACCAGGTGGACGCCTTCGTGATGGGCGAGCACGGCGACTCGTCGTTCATCCCGCGCACGCACGTCACCATCGGCGGCATCTCGCTCGACGAGTACCAGCGCAGCCACCCCGAACTCCAGAGCAAGCTCGATCACGCGTACCTCACGGAGAAGGTCCACAAGGCGGGCGGCACCATCGTGGCGGGCAAGGGTTCCACGGAGTTTGGCATCGGCGCGGTCGTGGCCATGCTCATCGCGTCCATCCTCCACAACGAGCGCCTCGTCACCCCGCTCTCCGTCCACCTGGAGGGCGAGTACGGCGAGGAGGGCGTCTCCGTCGGCGTCCCCTGCATCCTCGGCCGCAACGGCATCAAGGAGATCCTGACCCTCGAGCTTTCGGAGGAGGAGAAGAAGGCGATGCGTTCCTCCTGCAAGGTCCTTCGGGACGCCCTCGCCTCCATCTCGTAGGCATCGCACCACACCAGCGGCAACCGCCATGCCTGGCGCCCGCGTCCCGCACGGAGCCTAACCTTTACCTTGCCTTCAGCTACAATCTCTCGATACGCAGCACGCGCAGGGCACAGGGGCGAAGGGAGCCCGGACGTGACGGAGCACAGAGACGAAAACGCCGGCGGCAAGGCAGCCGCGGGGAGCACCGCTCCCAGGCACGCAAGCCACATGGCGCCGTCCGCTAACGCGACGGACGCCAGCCCAAAACGCGACGCCAAGGCCCACCCGCACCGCGGCAGGCGCGTCGCCATCGCCGCAGGCGCCGTGGCCCTCGCGCTCGCGTGCGCGGAGGTCGCCGGCGCCCAGTACTACACGAGACACTTCGTCCCCGGGACCACCGTCAACGGCTCGGACGTGTCCAACCTCACGGAGTCCCAGCTCGCGTCACGTGTCCGCAAGAATTCCAGCGCCTGGTCAACGCACGTGACCGGCCAGGGGCTCGACCTCACGCTCACGGCGGCGGACGTCGACCTCGACGTGAGCCCCGCCGCCTACGCCCGCAAGGCCAAGGCCCAGACGGACCCCGCCCGCTGGGCGCTCGACCTCGCCTCGCCCAGGCACCTCGAGGTCGCCACGACGGTCTCGTACGACGCAGACAGGCTCGCAGCCAAGGTAAAGGAAGCCGTGGACGCCCACAACCAGACGGCAACGCCCCCGCAGAACGCGACCGTCGCCTACGACAAGGACGCCGGCAAGTTCGTGGTGAAGAAGGAGTCCGTCGGCACGGCGCTCGACGCCACGGCCGTCGCCAAGGCGGTCGAGAAGAGCGCCTCAACCCTGCGCACCTCCACCACGATCGGAAGCGCCGCGCTGTCGCAGCCAACGCTCCCCAGCACCAGCAAGGCCGTGACCGACGCCGCGGCCAGGGCAAACGCGCTGGTGGGACATGCCATCCCGCTCACGCATGACGGCAAGGCGCTCGCCACCGTGGAGCCCGCGACTTCAGCGGGCTGGGTCAGGGTCGCGGACGACCTCTCCGTCACGGTCGACCAGGACGCCATCGCCACGTGGGCAAAGGACGCGCTCGCCAAGAGGGTCGCCAAGTCGGACGAGGAGCACGACTACGCCATCGACTCCGCCGGGCTCGCAAAGACTATCGCAAGCAGGCTCGAGGCGGGCAGCGACGACGCCGTGGAGGTGCCGCTCAGCGTCGTGGGCACTCGCCCTCCCGAGTCCGCTGGGCACGAGGACCGCGGCCGCCACATCGACGTGAACCTCAAGACGCAGTACGCGCGCATGTACGACTCCGACGGCAGCGTGATCTGGCGCTCGTACATCGTGAGCGGCAACACGAGCGAGGGCAACGGCACGCCCACCGGCACGTTCAAGATAAACGCCAAGCGCACGGACGAGAAGCTCGTGGGCGCGGACGAGGACCACGACGGCGAGCCGGACTACATCAGCCACGTCAACTACTGGATGCCGTTCATCGGCAACTCCGTGGGTCTGCACGACGCGAGCTGGCGTGGCAGCTTCGGCGGCAGCATCTACGCGTACGCCGGCAGCCACGGCTGCGTCAACCTGCCGCCGGCGCGCGCCGCGGAGCTCTACAAGCTCGTGCGCGTGGGCGACACGGTCTACGTGCACAACTAGCGGCGCCGGCACGCCGCCCTTCTCGCTAGAGGTCGGCTGCCGTCAGCACCCTGAAGCCGGACTCCTCCAGCTTGAACACGGCCTTGGAGGCCTCGGACGGGATGCGAATCTTGAGGATGTCGATCGCGCGGTCGCCCGCGGTACTGAAGCAGTAGCCGTACTCCACGGGGATGTCCAGGTCGTCCAGCACGCCAAGGAGGTCCGCCAGGCCGCCGGGCTTGTTGGGGACCTCGATCGCGGCCACCTTCGTGACCATGGCGCGGTAGCCCTTCTCGTCCAGGTAGTCGCGGGCGCGCTCGGGCTCGTCGCAGATGATGCGCACCACGCCGTATTCGGGCGTGTCCGCGATTGTGAGGGCCTTCATGTCGATGCCGGCGTCCGCGATGGCGCGGCAGAGCTTGGCGAGCCGGCCCTCGGAGTTCTCCAGGAAGACGGTGAGCTGATCGATCATTGCAGGTTCTCCCCCCTGAGGTCGACGATGCGCTTGGCCTTGCCCTCGGAGCGCTGGATGGACATGGGCTCCACCAGGCGCACGCGGATGCCCACGCTGAGCGCGGTCTTGAGCGCGGCCTGGATGCGACGCTGCAGCTCCTCGATGGCGCCCGTGGAGTCGATGTCGAAGTCCGGGTTGGCCTCCACCTTGAGCGTGGCGACGTCCAGGTAGTTCTTGGTGGTGAGCTCGATCTGGTACCACGAGGATACCTCCGCGAACGTCTTCATCACGTTCTCTATCTGGCTGGGGAACACGTTGACGCCGCGGATGATCAGCATGTCGTCCGTGCGGCCCTGCAGGCGGTCGATGCGCCGGTGCGTGCAGCCGCAGGGGCACTCGCCAGGCAGGATGCGCGTGATGTCGCGCGTGCGGTAGCGCACCACGGGGCTGGCCTGGCGGTCGAGCGTGGTCACCACCAGCTCGCCCCACTCGCCGTCGGGCAGGACCTCGCCCGTGGCGGGGTCGATCACCTCGCACAGGAAGTGGTCCTCCGCGATGTGCAGGCCGTTCTGCTCCAGGCACTCCACCGCGAGGCCGGGGCCGCCCGTCTCCGTGAGGCCGTAGATGTCGAGCACCTTGTAGTTGAGCTTGCGCTCCAGCTCGCGGCGGAAGTTGTCGCTGAAGGCCTCGGCGCCATGGATGCCCACCTTGAGGTGGAAGTCCCTCGCGGGGTCGACCCCCATGGCCAGCGCCGTGTCCGCGATGTGCATGGCGTAGCTGGGCGTGCACTCGAGCACGGTGGAGCCCATCTCGCGCAGCACGCGGATCTGGCGCTCCGTGTTGCCGGCGCTTATGGGGATGACGGTCGCGCCGGACTGGAGCGAGCCGTAGTGCGCGCCCAGGCCGCCCGTGAAGAGGCCATAGCCGTAGCAGATCTGGCACACGTCCTCGGGACCGGCGCCCGCGAACTCGAAGGCGCGCTCGAAGCACTCCGACCACGACTTGAGGTCGGGCTCCGTGTACGCGGCCACCGTGGCCACGCCCGTGGTGCCCGACGACATGTGGACCTCGCGCACGTCCTTGCGGTCCACGCCCACCAGGCCGTAGGGGTAGTTGTCGCGCAGGTCCTGCTTGGTCACAAAGGGCGCGCGGCGCAGGTCGTCCAGGCTCGTGATGGAGTACGGGTCGAACCCGGCCTCGTCAAAGCTCCTGTGGTAGAACGGGATATCCTCGTAGCAATGGACCGCGGTCTTGCGAAGCCCCTCCAGCTGGACCTGCTCGATCCTCTCGCGCGGCATGGTCAGAACGTCTGCCTGTCTGCTCATCAGCAACCCTTCCAGATCGCATGCGTCTATATAAGAACAACAAGTAGATAAGCATGTTACGCAATGCCCGTTACCGTGCGGTTTCAGGCGGCGTGCGGCACAAAAATGCCCGCGGGCACACGGCCCACGGGCGAGAAGAGCGTTCGCTCCTGCTAGAAAGCGGATGCCAACCGCATGCTACCCCAGCACGAGGCCGATGAGCGCCGCACAGCACCCGCCGAGCACGATGGTGACGGGAAGCGTCACGAACCAGGCGCTCATGATTTTGCGGGCCACGCCCCAGCGCACGGAGCTGCGACGGCGCGCGGAGCCGGCGCCCATGATGGACGTGGTGATGACCTGCGTGGTCGATACGGGCGCGCCCAGGGCGGTCATGGTCTCGATCGCGATGGCGGAGGAGGTCTCGGCCACGAAGCCGATGACCGGGTTCAGCTTGGTCACGCCGTCGCCCACGGTGCGCATGATGCGGCCGCCGCCGATGGAGGTGCCCAGCGCCATGGTGCAGGCGCACATGATCTTGACCCAAATGGGGATGCCGGCGGCGGGGTCGGCCAGGCCAGCCGTCACCAGGGCCAGCGTGATGATGCCCATGGTCTTCTGGGCGTCGTTGTTGCCGTGGCTGTACGCCATGAACGCCGCGGAGAGGATCTGCATGCGGTGGAACAGCCAGTTGGCCTTCATGGGGTGCCAGTTGGCGAAGAGCTCGAACACGAGCTTCATGAACAGGTAGCCCAGCGCCATGCCGATGAGCGGTGACGTGAAGAGCGGGATCACGACCTTGTCGAGCACGCCCTCCCACTTGATGTGCGCCGTGGAGCGCGTGAAGACGATGGTCGCCCCGATGAGGCTCCCGATGAGCGCGTGCGAGGACGAGCTGGGGATGGAGCGCCACCAGGTGAAGAGGTCCCACAGGATGGCGCCCACGAGCGCCGCGAGGATCACGTAGAGCTGGAGGTTGATGTTCACGATGCCCGCGGCGATGGTCATGGCGACCTTCTCGCTCGTGAACGCGCCGATGAAGTTCATCGTGGCGGACATGAGGATGGCCACGCGCAGCGGCAGCGCCTTGGTGTAGACCGTGGTCGCGATGGCGTTGGCGGTGTCGTGGAAGCCGTTGATGAACTCGAACACCAGGGCGGCCGCCAGCACGCAGATCAGGAGCGCGCTAACCATTTTTCACGATGACATTCTGGATTTCGTTGGCCACGTTCTTGCACGCGTCCAACGTGTTCTCCAACTTGTCCAGCAGGCTCTTCCACTTGAGGATGTCCACCGTGTGGAGGTCGGAGCGGAAGATGGTGGCCAGGCCGTCGCGGTAGACCACGTCCCCCCTGTCCTCGGCGTCGTTGGCGGCCTTGGTCTCCTTCAGGAGCGACTCGTCCTTCTTGAAGTCCGGGAACTTCGCGAAGGCGTGGTCCAGGTCGAGCGTCGCCTCCAGGATGAGCTTGGCCATCTCGATGGCCTCGGGGCGCATGTGGTCGATGTCGTACAGCTTGAAGCGCGCGGACACGTTCTCGAGCCCGTCCAGAATGTCGTCCATCTTGAGGGCGAGCGCGCTGATGTCCTCGCGGTCGAACGGCGTGATGAACGAGTTGTTGAGCGTGGTCATGATCTTGCTGACCTGCTCGTCACCCCTCGTCTCGTACTCCTTTAGCTCGGGGATGCGGTACGACAGCTTGTCATAGTTCTGCACGATGTCCAGGAAGAGCTCGGCGGCCTCGGAGGTCATCTTGCTGAACTCCTGGAACATGAGGAAGAACGCGTCTTCCTTGCGCGACACACGACTCATCTATGGGTAGCCTTTCACGACGCCACGCAGTCCTGCAAGCCTCGCACCTGCGGGCGAAACCAAATTGCAAGCGCAATGTTAGCAGAACGTAACGCCATACAACTGCAGCTAAGCTAAAACTCCCATTACATTAGGCGCGCCATAGGCGCATGTGGGCGAGAAGAACGCGGGCCCACCGCCGTACCAGGCCCTTGGGCCGCAGCTGCGCTACAGGCTGCCCCACGGGTTGTCAGGCGCTTGACCTGTGGATTCGTCAGGTTCCAGCCACGCGGCGTGGCTCGGGCCACCCGTGGTCGCAGCCCCGTCCAGACCCGCCGGCACGGGCGGCTCGCCGCCGGTGTCGTCGTCCTTCTCCCTCACGAAACCGCCACGTTGTGGCATGGGGAGCCGCCTCGCCTGCCTGATGGCGCGCGCGAGCGAGGGCAGGTACAGCACGATGAGCGTCGCGTACATGACGATGGAGTAGATCGCGTCCTCGCGTCCGGAGGACACGTAGTTGGTGCTGAGCGCCTCGCCAAAGAGCGCGTACGGCACCACCATCACGGTGAAGTCGTCCAGCGCGTGGAACAGGATCGCGCCCGTGAGGTTCTGGCTCTTCAGCACCGCCACGGAGAGCACCGCGCCGTACACGCCGGTCTGTCCCACCTTGAGCACGGCCTGCGCCACCTGGAGCGCGCCGTGGTAGTCGAGTGTGGTCCAGTCGATGTGGAGGCAGCCAAAGAAGACGGCCGAAATCGTGATGGCCACGGCCATGCCGCGGCGGCTGCCGCCCAGGCGCGAGAGCAGGCCCATCTGCACCACGCCGCGCACGCAGCACTCCTCGTACACGCCGATGGCGAGGCAGAACACCACGTAGTAGAGGGTCATGGGCAGCCAGTTGGAAGAGAGGTGCGTTCCGTCCTGCACGTAGCCCACCAGCTGCAGCATCGTGAGGGCCACGCTCGTGAAGATGATGGGCCAGCCCAGGTGCCACGCCTCGCGAAACGCCGCCGCAGACGGCCTGAGGTAGCGCCGCGCGCCCAGCACGCACACGCCCACCGCCATGAACACGGCCACGGCGACCTCGATGGAGAGGGTCCAGTCGAGCTTGAGGAGCTCTATCGGCACCGCGACCAGGATCTCGAACGCGACGCCCAGCACCAGCCAGCCGATGGCCGCCAGCAGCCTGCCGCGCGTTCCTCTCCCCCGCCGTCGCGTTTCTGGCCTCGCCTCGAGCTCATCCATGGGCACCCCCTACCGCGCGCCGCGCGGTCTGGAGCCGGCGCCAGAGCTTGCGTCTTCCTGCCCCAGCTCCGCCAGGATGGCCGTCACGCGCGAGATGGCCGTGTTGACCTGGCTGCGGGCGTCCTCGATGTGCGACTGGACAAAGAGGTCCGAAATGGAGTTGTCGAGAAGGACGTCGAACGCCTCCAGCACGCCGTCGCGCTCCAGGCGCACGCCCGTGAGTCCGGAGACGTCCCTCAGCGCGTACGCGAAGGCCCGGAGGTCCGTCTGGGCGCGCTCGATCGCGTCCGACGCATCGTCCATGCGCGAGTGCTTGACGAGGCTCGTGACGAGCCCACCACCCAGGATGTCCACAAAGCCCCAGTTGCGGGCGCTGTCGAGGGCCTTTTGCGCCTCTCGGAGGCTCGCGAGGGCACGCTGCCCCGCCTCCCGTGCCGTCTGCACGTCCCTTGCTTCCATGGGGCAACCTCCCGGCATGTGCGCCCGCGGGCGGTGCGCCCGGCAGGCAAATGTAACCGACAGTTACAACCTACCCAACGGGGGCGAATGGCAGACAGTGCAAGGTTTCCATAATGAACCGATTCCCAAGGTTACGCAGCAAACGAAAACGCGCAATAATCCTTACAGAAGAGGACCCGCGGCAACGCCAGGTCGCGGGGTGCCATGCAGAGGGTCGCGGCCGCCGTTACGGGCGCGACAGGTAAGGGGGATCCATGCTCAGGATCGGACTGCTCACCAGCGGCGGGGACTGCCAGGCGCTCAACGCCACCATGCGCGCCATCGTCAAGACCGTATACAACAACACCAAGGAGGGTGTCGAGATCTACGGCTTCGAGGACGGCTACCAGGGACTCATCTACAAGCGCTACCGCATGATGAACTGGAAGGACTTCAGCGGCGTCCTCACGCTGGGCGGCACCATCCTGGGCACCAGCCGCACGCCGTTCAAGCGCATCGACATCCCCGAGGCGGACGGCGTCCAGAAGGTCCCCGCCATGAAGAAGACCTACAAGTCGCTCAAGCTGGACTGCCTCTTCGTTCTGGGCGGCAACGGCTCCATCAAGACGGCCAACCGCCTTGCGCAGGAGGGCCTCAACATCATCTGCCTGCCCAAGACCATCGACAACGACACCTACGGCACGGACATCACGTTTGGCTTCACGAGCGCCATCGACGTCGCCACGCGCTGCATCGACGACATCCACACCACCGCGAGCTCGCACGGCCGCGTCTTCGTGATCGAGATCATGGGCCACAAGGTCGGCTGGATCCCGCTGTACGCCGGCGTCGCGGGCGGCGCGGACGTCATCCTCATCCCCGAGATCCCCTACGAGATGGACAACGTGGTCAAGGCCATCGAGAAGCGCGAGAAGAACGGCGGCAGGTTCTCGATCATCGTGTGCGCGGAGGGGGCCATCTCCAAGGAGGAGGCCGCCATGCCCAAGAAGGACTACAAGGCCAAGGTCGCGAAGCGCGTGAAGCCCTCCGTCGCCTACGACATCGCGGAGGAGGTCGCCGCCCGCACGGGCAAGGAGGTCCGCGTGGCGGTGCCGGGCCACACGCAGCGCGGCGGCCAGCCGGACGCGCAGGACAGGATCTACGCCACGCAGTGCGGCGTCGAGGCGGCACGCGGCTTCCTCAAGGGCGAGTACGGCTACATGATCGCCAAGGTCGCCGGCAAGATGTGCCGCGTTCCCCTGGAGCAGATCGCAGGCAAGCTCAAGTACGTCGACCCCAAGAGCGACCTCGTGCGCGAGGCCAGGATGCTGGGCATCAGCTTCGGCGACGAGTAGACGCCAGCGGCGCAGACCGCAAGACGTTGGGCGAGAAGAGCAAGACGGCGGGACCCGGGAGCAAAGCGCTGCTCCCGGGCCTTGTTCTTCTCGCTCGCCCTCTTTTGTTGTTCAGTGTTGCGTGCGTGGGAGACGGCGTGATAGAGTGTGCGTCTGTGAGTTGGGTCGGCCTTTGGCAAGCCGGCCGAGAGATGGGAGAGGACCTTGCGCAAGTAGGACGCGCCCCATTGGGGCACAGCGCGCGTTGGCGCGAAACTGCCCATTGCCCGGCACCTTCATGTCGATTGCCGGCGCCGTTGGCGCCCCGGCCGCCGGGCTGCGTCCGAGAGGTCCCTCATGCAACTCAACCTTACCAACATTCACCACACCTATGCCGGCAGCGCACGAGAGGTGCTGCACGGCGTGACGCTCGCCCTTCCCCAGGGGTGGACCGGCGTCGTTGGCGACAACGGCTGCGGCAAGTCCACGCTCGCGAGGATCGCGGCGGGACTCATGGCGCCTACCTCGGGGAGCGTGGGGCCGTCCGGCCTTGTTGGAGGCTACTGCGAGCAGGACTCGTCAGTCGCGCCCGCGGGGCTGGAGGACTTTGCCTGCGCGTGGGACCGCGAGGCCGTGCGCCTGCGCGAAGAGCTGGGCATCGGGGACGACTGGCCCTGGCGCTACGCGGAGCTCTCGTGCGGGCAGCAGAAGCGCCTGCAGGTGGCCGTGGCGCTGTGGCTGCGGCCGGACGTGCTCGTGATGGACGAGCCGACCAACCACGTGGACGCACCAACGCGCGGGCGGATCCTCGCGGCGCTGCGCGGATTCGGCGGCGTGGGGCTGTTGGTCTCGCACGACCGCGAGCTGCTGGACGCGCTGGTCACGCAGTGCGCCTGCTTTGAGGGAGGCGAGGTGCGCCTGCGCCCCGGCAACTACACGGAGGCGTCCGCCCAGGCGGCGCGCGAGGCCGCGACCGCCGCGTCGCTCCACGAGAGCGCCCGCCGCGAGGAGCGCCGCCTTGCCCAGGAGCGCCAGCGCCGCGTGGAGGAGGCTTCGCGCTCCAAGTCCCTGCGGAGCCGCCGCGGGCTCGCGCCCGGCGACCACGACGCCCGCGAGCGCATAGGCCGCGCCATCGTCTCCGGCAAGGACGGGCACGCCACGCACCTGACCAAGACGCTGGACGCGCGCATAGGCTCCGCGGCGGCGCAGGCGGCCGCCGCGACGGTGGAGAAGAGCTACGACGGGGACGTGCCCGTGTTTGGGGAGCGCTCGCGCCGCAGCGTGCTGGTGAGCGTGCCCGAGGGGCTGGTGCCGTTTGACGGCAGTGTGGTTTCTGGCATCGCCGCTGGTACGGGTACTGACGGCGTGCCGGGCGTGCGCGTGCCCGAGCTCTTTGTGGGCTCCGGCGACCACATCGGCCTGGTGGGGCCCAACGGCACGGGCAAGTCCACGCTCGTGCGCGAGCTGGTACGCCGCGTGCCGGGCGACGTGCCCATGGTGTACGTGCCGCAGGAGCTCTCCCCCGCCGCGGCGCGGGACGCCATGCGCCGGCTGCGCGAGCTCTCGCCGGGCGAGAAGGGCAAGGTCCTTTCCGTCGTGGCGCAGCTGAACTCGGAACCGGAGGCACTCCTGGCCACGGACATGCCCAGCCCGGGCGAGCTCCGCAAGCTCGTGCTGGCGCTGGCGTCGCTCCGCTCGCCGCAGCTCCTCGTGATGGACGAGCCGGGCAACCACCTCGACCTGCACTCCGTCCAGGCGCTCGAGCGGCTGCTCGCGGGCTTCCCCGGCGCGGTGGTGCTCGTCTCGCACGACGCGCGGATGGTCGCGGCCGCCTGCAGCCGCGTGTGGGAGCTGGTGCCGGCCGACGGTGCAGGCGACGGCGGGCCCGCAGGCTCCGTGCTCCGCGAGCGCTAGCGGCCGGCGAGCGTGCGTTCGGCTATCATGGTGCGTGGTTTGGAAGGGGGCAGCCATGGCAAGCGGAGAGCACGGCGGTTGTTGGTGGATCATGGTGATAGCGTTTGGCATCGCGGCGGGACTGCTGCTCTTCTCCGAGCTTGGCTAGGCCGCGTCTCCACGTCGCCCGCGCGCCGCTGCGCCGGGACCTGACGGTCCTCGCGGTTGGCTTTGCCCTCTACACCCTCAACAACCTGCTGCTCAAGCCCCTGGCGCTGCCCCCACTCGCATCCTGGCTCGTGCGCGGCCACCTGAACGACGTCCTGTGCGGCATGGCGTTCATGGCGTACACCAACTGCCTGTTCGACGTGGTGCGCCCCGGCGCACGCATCCGCTCCCCTTGGGTCACGGCCGCCTACATGTTTGGCTGCGGCCTCTTCTGGGAGTTCGTGGCGCCCCTCCTCAAGCCCAGCACCAGCGACTGGGCGGACGTCGCAAGCTACGTTATGGGCGCGCTTCTCTACTGGCTCATCGACAGGGCGAGAAGAACGCGCGATGCCACGCCGCAGCTCTAGGCGAGGTCCTTCCAGAAGAAGTGTTGGCTGTGCGGCCCAAGGCAATTGTCGATGCGGAAGAGCTCCGTGTAGCCCTCCTTGCGGTAGAAGCCGGGCGCCTGGAAGCTGTACGTGTTGAGCAGCACGTGGCGGATGCCCGCGGCCCGTGCCCGATCCTCGGCCGTGCGCAGCAGCAGGCTGCCGAGCCCCTGTCCGCGGAAGTCCTCGTCCACAAACAGGAAGTCGACCTCGAGCGTCTGGTAGGTGCTGCCCGCCACGATGCCGGCCACGATCCGCCCGTCGTGCTCCACGTGGAAGCTGAAGTCCTTCTCGTCCTTAAAGAAGGGGCGGTTGTACTCCCGAAGGCGGCGGTGCACCTCTTCCTGCTGGGCCTCGCTGCTGGGCTTGACCATGAGGTTGCGGCTGTCCTCCATGTGCACTCTTCCTTCCGATAGCACCATGACAATCTCCAGACACAGCGTCCCAAGATGCATTCATGCTTGCATTGTTGCAACGCATGCCACAAAGCAAGCACGGCGACCATTGGCGTCTACAAAGGATAGACGATGCAACCGGTTCGCGACGAGCGCCGTGCGCTGTCATGCCAGCCGAGGAAGCCGTCCTTCTCCCCCGCCTATGCCTCCTGGAGGGCATTGCCCTCGGCATCGCCCTCGGTATCGCCCTCGCCCAGGACGCGGCCCACCACGATCTTGCAGATGGACGCGAGGATCTGCTGGAACAGCGTGCCCGCCACCACGGGGAACATCACCTCGGGAGGGAAGAACTGCTGCGCCAGCACCGCGCCCGCGGAGATGTTGCGCATGCCGACCTGGAAGGTGGCCGTGACGGCCTCTGCGCGCGGCTCGCGCAGCAGACGCGCCGCAAGGTAGCCCACCACGTAGCCGGAGCTCGAGAACAGGCAGATAAATATCGCAACCGCCACAAGCGTGGGCGTGAGGTGCGTCATGTAGCTGGAGATGCCGGTGGAGTTGGCGATGATGACCAGCATGATGGTGATGCGCGCGGCGGGCATGAGCGCGGGCGAGAGCACCCGCCTCCCCCACCCGCGCGTGAGGTCGTTTATCGCGACGCCGGCCAGGGCGGGCAGCGCGATCTCGACCAGCATGTCAAACATCATGGTGGCAACGTCCACCTGCACGGTCTGGCCGAGCAGCAGCTTGAGCGTGAGCGGGATGGTCACGGGCGAGAGGACCGTGGAAACCAGCAGCGTCCCCAGGCCAAGCGCCATGTCGCCGGAGCTCATGCCCACCCACATGGTCGAGACCACGGCCACAGGCACGCAGAACTCGAGTACGACGCCCGTGACCAGGTTGGCGTCAGACCCAAAGCACAGCCATCCCAGCGCGCACGCGAGCACCGGCATGGCCACGGCGGAAAGCGCCAGGATCGCGAGCATCGGCAGCGGGTGCCGCGCCGTCTGCCCCAGGTTGCTGAACCGGTTGGTGAGCGACCCCTGGAACGTCATGAACGCGAAGAGGGCAACCACGACGCGGTTGAGCACGTCGACCTGCGTGGGAAAGAGCACGCCGATGGCCACGCATACGGGCGAGACGAGCCACATGTGCGATCCGATGGCCTCTCCCAGCGCGGTCCAACCCCTCATGCGACGCCCTCCCGAATCATCGTGCCGCGTCAGGCCCGGTCCGATTCCGAGCCCGCGGCAGTCACGAGGGTACCCCAGCCGGGTAACGCGCGTGTTTCTCCCCCGCTACGCCTCCTGGGCGGAGGCACCCTCGCAGGCCGCGAGATAGTCCTCGCGTGCGAGCTCCGGGCCCGCGGTGGTGGGCACGGCCTCGCCCAGGATCATCCCCACGTGCGAGAACCAGCTCGTGGGAGCGGCGCCGTGCCAGTGCTCCACGCCCGGCTCCACCACCACGACGTCGCCGGGGTTGAGCAGCCGCGCCTGCTTGCCGCGCTCCTGGTACACGCCCTGGCCGTCAGTCACCATGAGGACCTGCCTGCCGTGGTGCGTGTGCCAGTCGTTGTGGGCGCCCGGCGCGAAGGTGACCACGCCCACGGAGCTGCCGCTCGGGTCCTTGAGGCCCTGGATCATGTTGACGAAGGCCGCGCCGTGGAAGACGTCGTCGGCCACGCGCTCGCCGCGGTCGAACAGCGTGTGCGGCACGCTCGCGGCGGCGCCGTCCTTGCTGTCCCAGGTGTCGGCCGTGGCCTGCGAGCGCACGGCGCGCAGGATGGTCTTGGGCATCTGCTGCTCAAGCTCCGCCATGGTCCAGTGGCCGAACTCGCGGTGCACCTCGCTCACGATCTGCGGCGCGGAGTACCACTCGATCTTGCCGGAGGCGGACAGGCCAAACACCTGGCCCGTGATGTCGCGGCAGTCGTCGCCGCACAGGTACGCGAGGAAGGGAGCCAGGTAGACGGGGTCGGCGTGCTCCGCCTCCACGGCCGCGAGCTTGGCCTTGTCCAGGTGCCCCTCGCCGATGGCCGCGCCGAGCGTGCGCACCGTGCGCGTGAACTCCGCCACGTGGCCGGGCGAGGTCGCGCGCGGGCAGTACGCGTTGACCGTGACGCCATCGCGCGCGAGCTCCTGCGCGGCCGCCTTGGTGAGTCCCACCAGGCCGGCGTTGCCCGCGCTGTACGCGCAGAGGTTCGCGATGCCCACCCACGCGTTGGACGCGCTGTTGAGGATGGTGCCGCCGCCCTGCTTTACCATGTGCGGCGCCGCGTGGTGCATGGTGTTGTAGGCGCCCTTCATCTTGGCGTGCGTCTGGTAGTCCCAGCTCTTCTCGTCCGTGTTGAGGATCGTGCCCTGCCCCAGGCCGGCCGCGTTGTTGACCAGAATGTCTATGCGGCCGTACGCGTCCAGCGCCGTCTGGATCAGCCGGCCCGCCGTGTCGTAGTCGCTCACGTCGCCAAAGAACGGCGTGGCCTCGCCACCGGCCGCGCGGATCTCGTCCGCGACGGACTGGGCGTCGCCGCGCATGCTGATGACGCGCTCGCGCTCCTCCTCGGGCAGGTCCGCGTACTGGTCGCGCAGCCTCGCGCGGTCGAGCGGCTTCCTGTTGTTCGTCACGACCTTGGCGCCCTCGCTCGCCATGAACAGGGCGATGCCCCTGCCGATCCCCTGGCCGGACCCCGTGATCACGGCCACCTTTCCATCAAGGTATCCCATGGATGCCCCCTTCTTTACGTTGGCTTCTTAGGTAAGAAGAACGTGCGCCCTCGGCTGCGGGCGCCCCGTCCCATGCGTCCGCGCGGCTAGCCGTCGCCTCGCGAGAACATGAGGTTCAGCCGCTGGATGAGCGCGGCCTGGTTGTTGACGCCCAGCTTGTGGTGCATGTGTTCCATGTGCTTGTACACCGTGGCGCGGCTCACGCCGAGCACCTGCGCCACCTGCTTGGGCGAGTGGCCCTGCACCAGCTCATAGCCCACGGACTTCTCGCGCGGGGTCAGGCGTGCCGCGTCGCTGGCGGGCCCACCGTCATGGCCGGCTGCGGCCGCGTCGCCCGCGCGGGCGTCCGCTGGCGCCGTGACCAGGTCCGTCAGGCCCGCGCCCGGGTCCCGTGGCGGCTCCACGTAAAAATTGCGGTACAGCGCGTTGATGTGCCGGTTGCAGACCGTGAGTACTTCGAGCTCGGTCGGCGTGGGGGCGTGCCCCCGCTCCCCGCGGTCGAACGCGAGCACGACGCGGGCGCGACCCTGCGGGTCGTACAGGCAGGAGCCCACGGACCAGCGCGTGCGCAGGCGCGACACGTACTCGCGCCAGAACCGTGTGTCGTGCGGCTCGCGCGACCAGTCCAGTACGGCCGGACGGTAGGGGTCGCCGTGCAGGCGCGACTCGAGCACGCCGATGTCGCGCGCGGCGCGCTCGACCGAGTAGGCGCCCTCGTGCGACCATGTAGCGCTCCACGTACTCGCGTGCGAGCGTGCGGCTCACCCCCAGTAGGCGAACGTTGGAGAGGCGGCCGTCCTCTCCCAGGAAGAAGACCGTCGCCGCGTCGTACGGGAACACCTGCCGCAGGACGACCGCCGCCGTCACGCAGAAATCGGTCGGCACGCTCACGCCCTCGCACTTCGTCAGCACGCGGTCGATGTCGGCCCAAGTCCTTGCGTCCAGTGACATGTCATCGCCCTTCTCGCCCAAAGGCCGGTCGATTCCGGCCCCTCCTCGTCCATTCCCCACAGGACGTCGTTCAGTCTCGCGCCCGCGCCGCGTCCGCCCCATACGCAAACTTGCGTAATTAGGTCGTACGGGCTGGTACAGAGGCCGTTCTGCACATCAGCCACACCGTTCGTCCATGTTTTAAGCGTTTATATAGCCTTTACCTAAGTTTGGTAGCATCTGTGCCTGTCATGCAGAGAGGGATTCTGGAGGCGAGTTCCCATGCAGGGGCACGCGGGCGAGAAGGACACGGACGCGGCCGGGGCGCCCACCCCACCGCGCATCGCACCGTTCATCCGGCCGCAGTGGCGGCTGCTCGTGGTCGTGGGCGTCACGGGCGTCGTCTACAACCTGGGCATGGTCGCGGGCCCCTGGCTCGAGGGCCTGCTCGCGCAGCGGCTCGCCGACATCCTCGCGGGCAGGGCCGTCGCGTCCTCCATGGTGCCGCTTGCCTGCGCGTACGTGGGCGCCATCGCCCTGGTGCAGCTCATGCGCTACCTCAAGCGCCTCTACGTGCGCAAGTTCGCCAACAACGTCAGCCGCGTCATGAAGCGCACGCTCTACCGCAACCTGCTGCGCGCGGACCGGCGCAGCCTGGAGCGCGAGGGCGTGGGCAGCCTCATGACCAAGGCGATATCGGACGTGGACGACTGCGTGGAGGGCGTTCGCAAGTTCACGACGGAGATATTCGACACGGGCGTGGTCATGGTCGCCTACGTCGCGACGCTCCTCGCGTACGACTGGCGCATCACGCTCTTGGCCATGGTGTTCCCGCCGCTCTCCTACGTGCTCGCCGCCCGCATGAAGGGACCCGTCACGCGTGCCACGGGAGCCGCGAAGCGCAGCGTCTCGCAGATGGCTGCCGCCGCGCTCGACCGCGTGGAGGGCGCCACGTCCTACCGCACGCTCGGCCTGGAGGGCGTGCGCGACGGCCTGTTTGAGGCAAACCTTGCCGACTACGAGCGCAAGGAGACCCGCGCCAACGTGCTCTCGACGGCGCTCATGCCCGTCTACCAGGCGATATCGCTCCTCGGCGCCGGCACGGTCATCGTGTGCGGCGCGCGTAACGTCCTGGGCGTGGGCTGGTCGCCGTGGAACATCGCGGCGTTCACCACGTTCTTCTCGGTCTACACCAAGCTCGCCGTCAAGTCCTCGCACGCGGGCAAGCTCTTCAACGCCGTGCAGCGCGCGCAGGTCTCCTGGGCGCGGATCCAGCCCTACATGGGCCAGGCCGCGGACGGGGGCTCCGTGCGCGAGGGCGACGCCCCGCGCTTTGGCCAGCGCCTCGAGGTGCGCGACCTTGGCTTTGCCTTCCCGGGCGCGGCACCGCTCTTCCAACACGTGACGTTTTCGGTCGCCCCCGGGCAGGTCGTGGGCGTCACGGGCGAGGTCGGCTGCGGCAAGTCCACGCTGGGACGCCTGGTCTGCGGCGAGCTCGATCCCACAGAGGGCAGCGTCCGCCTGGGCGAGAGGGACGTGGCCACGCTGCAGCGGCGCGATGCCGGCGTCACGAGCCGCCTCGGGCACGACCCGCAGCTCCTGGACGCGACCGTGGAGGAGAACGTCCTCCTGGGCGACGATGCGGACCCGCGCCCCGACCTGCGAAGGGCCTGCCTGCTTGACGACGTGGAGCGCATGCCCCGGGGCGTCCGCACGCCCGTGGGCGAGGGCGGCGCGGCGCTCTCCGGCGGGCAGCGGGCGCGGCTCGCCCTCGCGCGTACGTACCACTTCGCACGGCCGCTCGTGGTGCTGGACGACCCGTTTGCCAGCGTCGACCTGGCAACCGAGCGTCAGGCCTGGCAGAGCCTGCGCGAGCTCGCGCGGCGGCGCGGCATGGCCGTCGTGGTCGTGTCACACCGCCTGCTGCACTTCCCGGAGCTCGACGGCGTCGTGTGCCTGCACGACGGCACCGCAAGCTTCGGCACGCACGGGCGGCTGATGGAAAGCTGCCCGCAGTACGCCAGGCTGTACGGCCTGCAGGCCAACGGAGGGGAGGTCGACCTCGATGCGCGATAGAGACACAAGCGGCACGGCGTCCCGGGCGGCGCGCGGGGCGCGTTCCGTCCGCGGCGTGTTCGCGGCCGTGTTCCGCACACACGTGGGGCTTACCGTCCTTCTCGCCCTCGCCATCGTCGCGACGGTAGTGACGTCGCTTTTACCGCCGCTCGTGCTCGCACGCGTGGTCGACGCCGTAGCGGGCGCGCGCAGGGGCGCCGCGGCGGGACTCGACGCGTCGCTCGCGGGGCTCGCCGCCGCCTACCTGGCGCTCGTGGTGCTGCAGGGCGCGGCCGGCGCCGCGCAGGAGGGTGCGATCGCCGTGTTTGGCCAGAAGGTCACGCACGCGCTGCGCTCCTCCATGGCCGCCAAGCTCGACCGGCTGCCCGCGGACTACTTCGTGCGCAACGCCGCGGGCGCCACCACGTCGCGCCTCGTGAACGACGTGGACGCCGTGGAGTCGCTCTTCGCGTCCGGCGTCGTGGGCATGATAGGCGACCTCTGCCAGGTCGTGGGCATCGTGGGCATCGTCTGGTGGCACAGCGTGGGGCTGGGCGTCGTGCTCGCCGTGTCGCTCCCCCTCATGTTCCTGTACACCCGCCACGTGCAGCGCGCGACGCTTGCCGCGCAGACGGACAACCGCGTCGCCGTGGCGCAGGCCAACGAGCAGATACCGGAGACCCTGCGGACGCTCCGCACCATCCGCCAGCTGGGCCGCCAGGCGTTCATGGCGCACCGCTATGCCGCGGCCGTCGACCGCGCCTTCGACGCGCAGGAGCGCTCCAACTTCTACGACTCCGTGTACTCCCCCGTCGTGATCACCACGAGCTCCGTCGTGATCGGCGTGTCACTCTCGCTCGCGGCGCAGGGCAGCGGCCTCGGCCGGCTCTTTGGCGTGACGGTCGGCGGCGCCGTGGCCGTGATCTCGTACGTGCAGCAGGTCTTCACCCCGCTCTCGGACATCGGCATGGAGATCCAGTCCATCCAGCAGGCCGCCGCGGGCGTCCGCCGCATCGACCAGCTGCTCGCGGAGCCGGAGGAGCCCCAGGAGCCACCGGTTGAGAAGGACGCGGCGCCTGCGCCGGCAGCGCCTGCCAACGGCGCCCCCAACCCCGTCGTGGCCGTGGACCACGTGACGTTTGGCTATCCCGGCCAGCCGCCCGTGCTGCGCGACTTCTCCCTCGCGGTGGCGCCCGGCGAGCACGTGACCCTGGTGGGCCGGACGGGCGCCGGCAAGAGCACGGTGCTCAAGCTGCTGCTGGGGCTGTACCGCCCGCAGGAGGGCGAGGTCCGCGTGCTGGGCCGTCGCGCGGGCGCCATACCCGCCGCCGAGCGCCGCCGCAGCTACGGCTACGTGGAGCAGGACTTCCGCCCCGTCCCGGGCACCGTATGCGACCAGGTGTCCCTGGGCGACCCGTCCGTCACGGCCGCGCAGGTGGGCGCCGCGCTCGACCGCGTGGGCCTGGGCGGCGTGGTGGCCGCGCTCCCCCAGGGCGGCCAGACGCCCTTTGGGGAGGCGTCCTTCTCGCAGGGGCAGCGCCAGCTCCTCAACGTCGCCCGCGCCATCGTGTGCGACCCGGGGCTCCTGCTGCTGGACGAGGTCACGGCCAACCTCGACTCCGCCACGGAGCGCCAGGTCATGGGCGCCCTCATGGCCGCGAGCGACGGCCGGACAGTCGTGTCCGTCTCGCACCGGCTCTTCGAGCGGCAGGGCGGCCGCCTCGTGCGCGTGGGACCCGCGGACGAGGCGCAGCCGGCCGGGGCCTGACCTCCCCGCGCCCCCGCGCCATCCGCCCGCGCCAGCGCTATAGTTGCCCCAGACAGGCAAAGCAAAGGGAACGGAGCGGCACATGGGCAACACGGACACGCCCGCAGAGGGTCAGAAGAACGGCACCTTCGGCGTGGAGGGCATCCACAGGATCACGGTCGCCGGCGCAGGCACGATGGGGCACTCGATGGCGCAGCGCTTCGCGCAGTACGGCTACCAGGTGACGCTCTGGAACCACCGCCAGCCCACGCTCGACCGCGCGCGCGAGGCCATCGCGCAAGACACGCAGAACCTCGTGGACCAGGGAGACCTCGCGGCGGCGGACCGCGACGCCCTTCTCGCCCGCATCGCGTACACCACGGACGCCTCCGCGTTTGCGGAATGCGACCTTTTGGTCGAGAACATCGTGGAGAACCTGGACCAGAAGCTCGCGTTCTACCGCGAGGCGACGCCCCTCGTGCCGGCCGGCGCCATCGTCGCAACCAACACGTCGGGCCTCTCCATCAACAGGCTGGCCACGGCCGTCGCGGACCCCAGCCGCTTCCTCGGCATGCACTGGTTCAACCCGCCCGCGCTCATCCCGCTGATCGAGATCATCCGCAACGACGCCACCCGCGATGACGTGGCGCAGGCGGTCTTCGACCTCAGCCTCGCCATCGGCAAGAAGCCGGCCCTGGTCCAGAGGGACGTGCCCGGCTTCGCCGCCAACCGCATCCAGCTCGCCGTGCTGCGCGAGGCCTGCGACCTCGTGAGCAGGGGCGTCATCTCCGCGGACGGGATCGACGCGGTCATGAAGTACGGCCTCGGCTTCCGCTGGGCGGTGCTCGGCCCGCTCGAGACCGTCGACTTTGGCGGGCTCGACACCTTCGACCACATCGCGGAGTACCTCATGCCCGACCTCTGCGACAGCCACGACGTCCCCGCCCTTCTCCACGACCACTACGAGGCCGGCGAGCTGGGCGTCAAGACCGGCCGGGGCTTTCACGACTACGCCGGCGACAAGGCCGCGCTCGCCACGGCGGAGCGCGACCGCAAGCTCCTGGCCGTGTATCATGCGCTGTATGGCGAGAAGGACGGGGCGGTCGAGTAGCGCCCCCTCCCCGATCGCAGGCGTCGTCCCTAAGGAGGAGCCATGGCGGCAACGCACCCGACCCCCGGCACCAACGGCAACGTGTACGTCCCCTACGAGGACCGCACGGGAAACGAGTCCATCGTCTACTTCACGCGCGACCTCTCGGCCACGGGCCTGCAGAGGGCCTATGAGATGGTGCACGCCCGCGTCCACGGCAAGGTGGGCCTCAAGCTGCACACGGGCGAGCAGCACGGGCCCAACATCATCCCGCGCCCGTGGGTGAGGGAGCTGCGCGAGGCCGAGCCCGAGCTGGCGGACAGCAACATCGTAGAGACCAACACGTACTACGCGGGCGACCGCTACACCACCGAGCAGCACCGCAAGACGCTCGAGGTCAACGGCTGGACGTTCTGTCCCGTGGACATCATGGACGAGTCCGGCACCGCCGACCTGCCCGTGCGCGGCGGCAAGTGGTTCAACCACATGAGCGTGGGCAACGGCATGCTGGACTACGACTCGCTGGTGGTGCTTACCCACTTCAAGGGCCACGTGCAGGGCGGCTTCGGCGGGTCAAACAAGAACATCGGCATCGGCTGCGCGGACGGCCGCATCGGCAAGAAGATGATCCACACCTGGCCCGGCGCCGACCAGTGGAGCATCGCCAAGGAAGAGTTCATGGAGCGCATCAGCGAGTCCTCCAAGGCCACGGTCGACTTCTTCAACTCCGACGGCCGCGCCATCACCTTCGTCAACGTGATGCGCAACATGAGCGTCAGCTGCGACTGCGAGGGCGTCCACGCGCAGCCCGTCGTGACGCCCAACGTGGGCATCCTCTCGTCCCTGGACATCCTGGCGGTGGACCAGGCCTGCGTCGACATCGTGTATGCCATGCGCGAGGACCAGCACCACGACCTGGTGGAGCGCATGGAGAGCCGCCACGGTCTGCGTCAGCTCTCCTACATGAAGGAGCTCGGCATGGGCAACGACCGCTACGTGCTGATTGACCTGGACGACCCCGCCATGCCGCGCATCCACCCCTCGGACTGCGTGCGCGACCTCAAGCCGTTCGAGGGCTAGGCACGGCCAGTCCCGGGCCCGCACGTCAGACATCGCGGCACGCCACGGCCGCCGGCACAAACCCAGCGCCGGTGGCCGTTTTTTGCGCGTGTGTGAATTCCCACCCACGCGCTTGGTTTATTGGTACCATGTCACGCAAGGGTTCGCGAGAAGTGCGACCCCTGTTGTCGAGCATCCGTCCGTTGGGAGGTCCGGGCATGACGTGTCGTGGCACGAGCTGTAGCTGTCGCCGTTGCGACGTCGCACGTCGCGCGTGCGCAACCCGGGTCTGATCTCTCACGGCAGGGCACCGCCCGCCGCTCCCAACGGAAGGAACCAAACCAATGTGCGAGCTCTTCGCCGTAAACTCCAACGTCCCCGTGAGGGCCAACGCCTACCTTCGGGAGTTTTTCTCGCATAGCGTGGACAACCCCCACGGCTGGGGCATATCCTGGCGCAACGGCGACCCGTGCGACGAGTCGTCCGTCACGCTCGTCCGCGAGGGCATGCGCGCCATCGACTCGGACCTCAACTGGAAGGTCCTCGGCAGCCCCATCGAGCAGACGCACGTGCTGGCGCACATACGCTACGCCACGGGCACGGACACGGCCGAGCGCAACTGCCACCCGTTCTTGACCTGCGACCTCAGCGGCCGCTACTGGACCATGATTCACAACGGGATCCTCTTCAACGAGGGGATGACCTTCCCCTATGAGGCCCGCACGGAGGGCGAGACGGACAGCGAGCGCATGGCCGCGTTCCTCACGGACGTGGTGGACGAGGCCTACATGCGCGGCGCGGCACCCACGTTCGACACGCGCTTCGACGCGCTGGCCGGCGCCATCGCGCAGCTGGCCAACCGCAACCGCGTCAACACCATCATCGACGACGGCGAGTACACCTACGTGCACACCAACACGTCCAAGCCCACGCTCTTCTATCGCGAGCTCAAGGGCTTCGCGGGCGAGAAGGACGCGCGCGCCATCGTCGTGAGCACCAGGCCGCTGGGCGGCGATGCCGAGGCCGCGGCCTGGAGGCCCGTGCCCGGCAACCGCCTGATCGCCCTGCGCGACGGCAGGCTCGTGCGCACGTCCGCCCCGCACGGCTACCAGTTCTGCGAGGCCATCCTCGACCTGCAGCGCAGGATGGGCGTGCGCCCCGAGGACTACGTGGCGTAGGGGCCACCGCAATAGGCGGCAGCCCCGGACGCGTGTCCTTCTCCCCCGCAGTCGTCTACCTAAAGGTCACGGACTCCGCGCCGTCAATCTGCACGTCCGTGCCGTAGAACGCCTCCAGCGCGGCGATGCCGTAGGCCGTGTCGCACACGCCGGCCGTCTCGTAGCTGGAGTGCATGGCCAGCTGGGGCAGGCCCACGTCCACGGCGTGCACGCTCACCTGCGTGTTTGAGAGGTTGCCCAGCGTGGAGCCGCCCGCCATGTCGCTGCGGTTGGCAAACGTCTGCACGGGCACGCCCGCACGGCGGCAGAGCTCCGCCATGACCGCGCGGCTGAAGGCGTCCGTCGTGTACTTCTGGTTTGCGGCCTCCTTGATCACGATGCCGTGGTTGAGGAGCGCGCGGTTGGCCTCGTCGCTCTTCTCGGCGTGGTTGGGATGCACCGCGTGCGCGTTGTCGCAGCTCACCAGGAACGACTTGGCAACGGCGCGGGCCAGGTCCTCGTCGCCCTTGCCCAACGCACCGTTGATGCGGCGCAGCGTGTCGCGCAGGAACGTGGAGAGGGCGCCCTGCTTGGTGTTGGAGCCCACCTCCTCGTTGTCGAAGCAGGCGAGCACGCTCACGTCGTGCGGGTTGGCCGTGGCGAGGAACGCCTTGAGCGAGACGAAGTCGCACTGCAGGTCGTCCAGCTTGGGCGAGCTCACGAACTCGTCGGCAAAGCCCCACACGCTTCCCTCCTGGCGGTTCACCAGGAAGAGGTCGCGCGCCACCACGTCGGCCGGGTCCACGTCCAGCGCCTCCGCGACCATGCGGTCGAAGTCGCCGCGGTGAAGCTTGCCCGAGCTGAAGAGCGGGCACAGGTCCACCTGGCGGTTGAACGCGTAGCCCTTGTTGACGTCGCGGTTCATGTGCACGGCCAGGCTCGGGATCAGCAGCACGTCTCGGTCCACGCTGAGCAGCCGGCTCCGCACGCCGTCGCCCTCGCGCACGAGCACGCGACCCGCCACGGAAAGCGGCCGGTCCAGCCACGTGTAGTCGATCATGCCGCCGTAGCCCTCCACGTCCAGGCGCAGGTACTCCGCCGGTCCCTCGAGCTCGGCCACGGACTTGACCTTGTACGTGGGCGAGTCAGTGTGCGAGGCGCACATCTGGAAGTGGTAGCTGTCCAGCTCCTCGCCCACGCGCCACGCAATGAGGCTCGACCCGTTGCGCACCGTGTAGTACAGCCCGCCGCGCGCCACGCGCCACGGCTCGCCCTCGGGAAGGTACTCCGCACCCGCCGCGTCCAGGTACGAGCGCAGCGTGTCCACGGTGTGGAACATGCTGGGGCTCCTGCGCACGAACTCGACCAGCTCCCGCGATGTCTCTACGTCACCCATGCGTCTCCTCGCTTCCGCCGCCGCGCCGCCCGGCGCCGCGGCCTCGTGTTGTGCCCCGTGAGCATAGCACGCCGCACGCCGGCAGGCTGGGCGCCGCGCGTCCCAAATGCCTACACTGGACGGAGGCGGCACGATCGCATAGCCGCACCGCGCCCCAGCCAGCTTCACGCAAAGGAGAAGAACGTGCGCATCGTCCTCGCATCTGACTCCCTCAAGGGAACGCTCTCCACGGACGACACCGCGGAGCTCCTCGCCGCGGCCGCCGCGCGCCACCTGCCGGACGCCACCTGCGAGGCCGTCCCCATGGCAGACGGTGGAGAGGGCACGGCGGAGGTGCTCGCCCGCGCCTGTGGCGGCACCATGCGCTCGGCACCCGCGCACGACGCGCTGGGCCGTCCCTGCACGGCACGCTATGCGCTTCTCCCCCAGGGCGAGGCCGTGATCGAGATGGCCGCGGCGGCGGGCCTGCCGCAGCTCGCGCCCGAGGAGCGCGACCCGGAGCGGGCCTCCACCTTTGGCGTGGGAGAGCTGGTGCTCGACGCGCTGGACCACGGCGCCACGAGCCTGACGCTGGCCCTGGGCGGCAGTGCCACAAACGACGGCGGCGCCGGCTGCATGCGCGCGCTCGGCTTTGGTCTGCTGGACGCTGAAGGTCGCGAGCTCGCCGGTCGCGGCTGCGACCTGGCGCGCCTCGCGCGGATCGACGCCACGCACGCGGACCCGCGCCTCGCGCACCTGAGCGTCACCGTGATGTGCGACGTTGACGCGCCGCTCCTGGGCCCGGGAGGCGCCACCATGGTCTACGGCCCGCAAAAGGGTGCGGACGCCGCGGCGCTCGAGCGGCTCGAGGCGGGCATGGCCAACTACGCCCGCGTGCTCGAGGCCACGTTCGGCAGGGGCTTCGACGTGCCCGGCGCAGGCGCCGCAGGCGGCATGGGGGCGGGCTGCCTGGCGTTCCTGGGCGCGCGCCAGCAGAGCGGCATCGTGCGGGTGCTCGAGCTCGTGCACTTTGACGAGCTGCTTGCCCGCACGGACCTCGTGGTAACGGGCGAGGGCCGGCTCGACGCCCAGACGGCCCACGGCAAGGTGGTCGCGGGCGTGGCGGCGGCCTGCGCGCGTGCCCACGTGCCGTGCGTGGCCGTGGTGGGCTCCATCGCCCCGGGGGCGCACCCGCCCGCGGGCCTCGCGGCCACGTTCCCCACGGCGAGCGGCCCCATCACGCTCGACTACGCGCTCGCCCACGCCCGCGAGCTCTATGCCGAGGCCGCGGACAGGCTCTTCTCGACCATCGCCCTCGGGCGCTCGCTCGGCGGCGTCCGCGCCACGCCAAACTGCTAACCTTACGTACACAGGAGTTCACAGGACTCACGTTAGGACACGCAATGAACCTCGCTCAGGCAATAGAGCACGCAAACGCACTGGCATTCCCGGGCTTCCTCACGGACGACCAGGCGCTCACGGACGAGCGCCGCAAGAACGAGGAGGCCGTGGGCCTGCTGCTCGACGCGTGGAGGTCCGCGCCGGCGGGACAGGAGCCCTTCTCCTTTGGCCTCATCCAGTCGCTCGCGGACCAGAACCGCGTCATCTGCGACAAGTACGGCGCCGCGCGCCTGCGCAACGACTCCAACGACTACAGCCTCGCGCGCAAGCTGCCCGACGAGGACCTCGTGCGCGCCGTGGCCACCATGCAGCACAGGGACGAGAGGGACGTGGCCGCCTCGGCCGGGCCCATGCTCCAGGACCTGGGCGTCGCCTACACCGAGGCCCCCGTGTCCGGCACGATCATGGGGATCGACCTGGAGACCACGGACCGCTACCCGGACCGCGGCTACATCATCAACCTGGGCATGGAGTTCATGGACCTTTCGCCCAAGGCCAAGCCGCACGACGGGCACACGGCCTACTTCGGCATCCCCTCCATGTACGCGGAGGCGGGCGTGCCTCTGAGCGACATCCACCACATCACCTGGGACGACCTCAAGGGCAAGACGCCCTTCCGCGAGGCGCGGCGCGAGCAGGAGGCGCTCCTCACGGCGTTCAAGACGTTCCCGATCATGGCGCACAACGCCGCGTTCGAGGACTCGTGGCTCACGCTGCACCTGGACGGCTACGCCGAGGCGCGCAAGGCCGGCCAGATCGTGGTGATCGACTCGCGCGACATCTGCCGCCGCGTGGACCCGGACTACAAGACCCTCCCCCACGACTCGCGCCCCGCGGCGCTCGAGAGCTGGGCAAAGCGCCGTGGCGTGCTGACCGGCGCGGAGTCGGAGGTGCACCTTGGGCTCGACGACGTGGACCTCATGTTCAAGACGGTCCAGGCCGAGTTCAAGGAGCGCAACATGTTCGCGTAGCGGCGGCCACGCCCACACAGCCGCCCGCAACAGGTGCGGACGGCGCGACCGGGCTACTCCACCAGTATGGCGTCGCGGCCAAACACGTACACGCGCGTCTCGTACGGGCGCAGCGTGAGCTGGTTGGCGTCATCCGTCCCCGCGTCCTGCACGTAGTAGTTGGACAGCGCGAGCACGCCGCCCGTCAGGTTGCCGTACGAGTCCGGCACGCCAAACGTGACGGGGTCCTTGGAAAACGAGCACATCACCAGCAGTCGCGACCACTGCGACTCGCGCGCGTACACGTACACCTTCGTGCTCGCGCGCTTGAACTCGTGGTAGCGGCCGTTGCGCACCACGGGCAGCAGCCGACGCAGCCTGATGGCGTGGCGGTAGAAGTTCAGCGGGGACATGAGGTTCTTCTCCTCGTCCTCCACGTTCACCACGTCGTGGTTGGGGTTCACGGGCATCCACGGCTCCACGTCGCCCAGCTCGGGCGAGAAGGACGCGTTCTGCCGCGCGGACCACTGCATGGGCGTGCGGGCGTTGTCGCGGGTCGCGCGCGAGACCACGGTCATGGCCTCCTCGGGCGTCTTGCCCGCCTTGATTAGGGCATCGTAGTGCGCGATGGCCTGCGGGTCCCTGAGCTCGTCCGCGCTCTTGATGTGGGCGTTGGTCATGCCCAGCTCCTGGCCCTGGTACACGAAGGGCGTCCCCTGCTGAAAGAGGTAGCTCGCCGCAAGCGCCGTGGCGGACTCCACGCGAAGGTCCTCGCTGCCGTAGCGGCTCACCACGCGCGGGTGGTCGTGGTTCTCCAGGTAGAGCGTGGGCCAGGCCTTGCCGTCGAAGGTCTCCTCCCAGTCCGCGTAGGCGCGCTTGAGCTTGCGGAGCGAGAACGGCTTGGGCAGGTACTCCGTGTACATGCAGTCCGCGGACATGTGGTCAAAGCCAAACACGAGGTCGAGCGCGCGGTCGCCCGCCTGCTGGCGCCGCACCAGGCGCAGCGCCTTGCGCGCGGGCAGCATGGGCGTCTCGCCCACCACCATGCAGTCGTAGCCGTCCAGCACGTCGCGGCGGAACTGCACCAGGTACTGCATCAGGTGCGGGCCAAAGTTGTAGAGCCTGAGGCCACGGCTGCCCGGCAGGGCAAAGTGGTCGTCCGGCAGGCCCTTGGGCTTGCTGATGAAGCTGATCACGTCCTCGCGGAACCCGTCCACGCCCCGATCGAGCCAGAAGCGCATGATCCCCTCGACCTCCTGGCGCACGGCGGGGTTGTCCATGTTGAGGTCGGGCTGGCGCTTGTCAAACAGGTGGAGGTAGTACTCGTCCAGCGCCTCCACGTACTCCCAGGCGCTGCCGCCCGTCAGGCTGTCCCAGTTGTTGGGCGGCATCGGCTTGCCGTCGCGCCCCTTGCGGCCCTTGCGGAAGAAGTAGTAGTCGTGGTAGGGCGAGTCCGCGTCAGCCAGCGCCTGCCTAAACCACTCGTGCTCGCTCGAGGTGTGGTTGATCACCAGGTCCATGATCACGCGCAGTCCGCGGTCGTGCGCGCCGCGCAGGACCTTGTCGAATATGTCCATGTCGCCCAGGGCCGGGTCGATGGACGTGTAGTCGCTCACGTCGTAGCCAAAGTCCGCGTTGGGCGAGGGCGTGAGCGAGCTGAACCAGATGCCCGTCACCCCCAGCGACTTGATGTAGTCCAGCTTCTGGTACACGCCCCACAGGTCGCCGATGCCGTCGCCGTTGCCGTCGCAGAAGCTCCGCGGCCATATCTGGTAGAACACCATGTCCTTGTACCACTCGCTCCGAGCCATGGCCCCTCCTTATGAACAGCCCACCGGGACAGCGCACGGCCGTCGCCGCAAGCGCCGGGTCGCAATGCCACCGACGCCTCATCGGGTCCCTATGTGGGCGCTTGAGTCTGTCTCTCCATTTTGCTTCCGCCACCCAAAATTGCAATACGAATCCATGCACAAAAAAGGGGCGAGAAGAACGGTTCCTTCTCGCCCCTAACCTCTTATGTGGCGGAGTCAGTCCGCGTGGCTGTTAGTGTGGTACCTCTCCTTAATCGGCCACCCCCTAACGGGGTGTGGCACAACCTGCTGGGACAGCGGGAACCTTGCCCGCGTACGCTAGAACTTTGGTCTCACCCTCTTGCTGGTCCCGCCTAGCGGGACAACCCATATTCCCTAGAGCTTGCGACCGCCCTCGCGGTAAACGCACAGGCTCGAAAAGAATCCCTACCGGGTCAAAGCGGGAACGCGCCGATTTCGCCATCTTCCGGGTAAGCTCAAAGCCTGGCGAGCGTCCCACCCGTACGTCTGCCTTCCGGATCCCGGCTGTGCTCCCACAATCTGGGTCAGGACCGCGGTGCCCAAAAGCTACCGCTCATCAGAAGAGCCTAGTGGTCCTTGGGCAGACGCACTGAATGGCAGTCATCTATGCCCATTGGACTCACCTCCCGAAGCTCCAGGTCGCCACCCTGGCGGCCTTTCCATCTGTCCTCATTCTACCCGTGGCGGCCCATAATATGCAAACGGGCGGATACTTTTTTGTTACGGAAAAATGTACAGGTCAGCGCCCCGCACGCGTACCCAACACTAGCGTGGCTTTTTGTGCGTGAGGTGCCACCCGCCGCAGATCTCGCACTTGTATGCATAGAGCTGGGGAGCATCCTTGCGGCTCGCGCCGCGGGACGCCGCCTTCTTGGCGTCCGCCCTGGACTCGTAGCGCCGCTTTCTCTCGCAGGCATGGTAGTCGTGGTCGTGCACCTTGGCCGCGTCCACCGCCTGGCCGTGTATGACGCGACCGGCCGTGGGGTGCCCCTTGGCCGAGTTGCCGTTGCGGTGGTGGCTCATGCCTCGTCACCGGAGGCCGCGTCCTTCTCGCCCTTCCTGTCCTTCTTGCCGGACTTGTGCTTCTTCTTGTCGTGCTTCTTGTGCTTGGCGCCCTTGTCGTGCCCGCCGGGCTTGCCGTCCCCCTTGCCGGACTTCTTTCCCTTGCCTTTGCGCTCGCCGGCGGGAAGCGGCACGTCCGGGTTCCACGCGCGGTGCAGCGTGCGGCTCATCGCGTCCCACGGGAGCTCGAGGTTGCACCAGAGGCTCATCTGGAGCACCCAGAGCTGGACCGCACGGGCGAGGTCCACGAACTGCTCGTACGTCTCGGCGCCCTCGAGGTAGCTCGCCGCCTCGAGCAGGATGAGCCGGGTGTCGATCATGTGCGCGGAGCTGCCGAACGCGTCCGAGAAGAACCGGCACTGCTCGGCCGCGACGGCACGCAGGGTACGGACGCTGCCGTTCTTCTGCCGCGCCATGCGGACGAGCACGAGGAGCATGTCGGACAGGTTGACGAGCTCGCCCCACGCGTACGCCCAGACGCCCAGCTCGCGGGCGGTGGTGGCGTTGCGGGCCACCATGTCGTCCAGCTCGACGGGACGGTCGAGCCAGATCTCGCGCAGCAGCGCCTCGAAGCGCGCGACCGGCGGGACAGCCTGGCGGCGCGGTGTCGTCTTGGGTCCGAGGTGGCGCTCGGCGCCGGTGGCCTCGTCCACCGAGACGACCTCGCAGTGGACGCGCAGGCCGTGGCTGCCCCACACCTTGACGTACAGGTGCCGGAGGCGCGGGAGGTCGTCGGGCCTGACCTGCGCGACCTTGGCGCCGGGCGCGAACTGCTCCATCGGCTGTGTGAAGATGCAGATGGCGCTCCAGTCATTGTAGAACGTGACGTCGCCGGGGAGGGTCTCCTGCTGGACGTTCTGCCGCTCACAGTAGTCGCGCGCGGGCGTCCCGAACGTGAGCTCGCCGTAGCAGACGTCCGCCGCGAAGAGCAGCGAGTCGAACCCGCCCGCCGCCTCGAGCGCCGCCACTGCCGCAGGCGCCTCCGCCTCGCACAGGTCCGCGTAAAAGACCTGCTCGCCAACGGTGATTCTGAGTCGCTTTGCCATGTTGGCCCCCTCAAGACGGTGCGGCGCGACGGGATCGCGCGGCGGCGTTGCGTAAGAGTCAAGTCTAGGGCAGACGCGGGCTCCCGCAAGGCCCTTTCGACCGGCGGCATGTCGCAAGCGGCCCCGGCGGCGCCATCCGACACCATCGCGCCGCAGGCGGATGGCAGAGAGGCCCCCGCGCCGTCCCTGGCGAATCGCGGCGAAGCCGCGAGCGACCGGTGCCGTGCACCGGGAGCGCTGAGCCA
>NZ_JBJEHW010000161.1:0-10029 GCF_051876455.1 Parafannyhessea sp. | reverse complement strand
GTAGGAGTCCTGCCACAGGGCCGGGTGCTCGTTGTAGAACCGGTTGAGGCAGCTCACGTAGTGCTGCTGGTGGGCGTGGCTCTCGTACTCGTCCGTGAGGAAGTACTGGATGCCCTCGTAGTAGCGCCACTCGATGAACTGCGCTATCTCGTTGCCCATGAAGTTGAGCTTGCCGCCCGCGTGCGTCATCTGGTACAGCGCGAGGGCGCGCATGCCCGCAAACTGCCGCCAGTAGTCGCCCGGCATGCGGGTGATGAGCGAGCACTTGCCGTGCACGACCTCGTCGTGGCTGAGCGGCAGGATGAAGTTCTCGTTGAACTGGTACATGGTGGAGAAGGTCAGCAGCTTGTGGTTGCCGGGGCGGTACGGGAAGTCGGTCTGCATGTAGTGCAGCGTGTCGTTCATCCAGCCCATGTCCCACTTGAAGTGGAATCCCAGGCCGCCGTCGGACGTGGGATACGTGACGAGCGGCCACGCCGTGGACTCCTCCGCGATCATCATCACGTCCGGGTAGTACTTGGCCACCGTGTCGTTGCAGTTGCGGATGAACTCGATGGAGGCGTCGTCCTCCTCGGTCCCGCGGGAGTTGAACTTCTTCTGGCCCGGGTCGTCCACGCCGAAGTTGAGGTACAGCATGGACGTGACGCCGTCCATGCGGATGCCGTCCGCGTGGTACTCCCCCACCCAGTACAGCAGGTTGGACGTGAGGAAGTTGCGGACCTCGTTCTTGGTGAAGTCGAACTTGAACGTGCCCCAGTTGGGGTGCTCCTCCTTCTCGTACAGCTTCTCGCCGTTGAAGTGCACCAGGCCGTGCTCGTCGCGGCAGAAGCCGCCGGGCACCCAGTCCAGGATCACGCCGATGCCCGCCTGGTGGCAGGCGTCCACAAAGTGCTTGAACTGCTTTGGGTTGCCGTAGCGGCTCGTGGGCGCGTAGTAGCCCGTCACCTGGTAGCCCCAGGAGCCGTCAAACGGGTGCTCCATCACGGGCAGCACCTCGATGTGCGAGTAGCCCATCTCCTTGACGTAGCTGACCAGCTCGTCCGACAGCTCGTCGTAGGTGAGGTAGCTGCCGCTGTGGTCCTCGGAGTCAGGGTCGCCGTTGCCGGCCAGGCCGTCCGGGTGGCGCTTCCAGCTGCCCAGGTGGCACTCGAAGATGTTGAGCGGACGCTTGAAGAAGTTCTGCTGCGAGCGCGTGGCCAGGTACTTCTCGTCCTGCCACTCGTAGCCGGAAAGGTTCGTCAGGCGCGAGGCCGTTCCCGGGGGGCACTCGGCGTAGAACGCGTACGGGTCGGCCTTGTACAGCAGGTCGCCCTGGGCGGTCTCTATCACGTACTTGTAGAGCTGGCCCTCCGTGGCGCCCGGCGCAAAGCCGTACCACACGCCGTTGGTGGGCGTGCACGTGAGCGGTGTGGCGTCCAGCTCCCAGTCGTTGAAGTCGCCTATGACGCTGACGCCCTTGACGTCGGGCGCCCACACGGCAAACCAGTAGCCCTCGACCCCGTCCTTGTTGCAAGGATGTGCGCCGAGCTTCTCGTAGCTGCGGAACCACTCGCCTTTGCCCATGAGGTACAGGTCATCGTTGGTTAGCAGGTAGTTTGCAATGGGTGCGCTCATGAAACCATCCTCCGACTTGTGCCCGGCTGCTTTGGGGTGGCACCGGTTGCCCGCGTCCACCGTAACTACACATTCTATAAAATCCAACAAGTGGTTATGGACACTAGTTTGCGCACGGTGGCAAACGGGCCGTGCGCGACATCGCGTATGCCCCGCGCAAAAGCGGGTATCATGAACCACCAACGTGAGGGCACCAAAGACGGGGGCGAGAAGGACATGCCACGCGAGTCGAAGGCAAGCCGCAGGGAGCGGGCGGTCGAGTTCTGCCGGCGCATGCACGAGCGCTACCCGGGCGTGCAGAGCGCGCTCGACTACCACGACCCCTTCACGCTCACGATCTGCGTGATGCTCTCCGCCCAGACCACGGACGCCGGCGTCAACCGCGTGACGCCCGAGCTCTTCCGCCGCTGGCCCACGCCCGAGGCCATGGCCCAGGCCGACCCGGCCGAGGTGGGCGAGGTCATCCGCAGCATCGGCTTCTGGCGCGCCAAGGCGCTGCACTGCGTGGAGGCGTCCCAGATGATCATGGCGGACTTTGGCGGGGAGGTCCCGCACACCATGGAGGAGCTCTGCCGCCTGCCCGGCGTGGGCCGCAAGACCGCGAACATCGTGCTCAACAAGGCGTTTGGCATCTGCGAGGGCATCGCGGTGGACACGCACGTGTTCCGCATCGCCACGCGCCTGGGCCTCACGCGCGCGAGCACGCCCGCGGCGGCGGAGAAGGACCTGCTTGGCCTGATCCCAAGCGACCTCTGGACCTACGTCAACGAGGAGTGGATCCACTTTGGCCGCGACACCTGCACGGCGCAGCGACCCAAGTGCGACGCGTGCCCGTGCGTGGACATCTGCCCCTCTGCCTTCAAGGCGAACGGCAAGCCAAACGCAAGGAAGCCTGGCTCCAAGGCGAAGTCCGGCACGCGGACGAAGGCAGCCGGCAAGGCCGCTGCCCGCAAAACAAAGGAGAGGTAACCATGTCTGACGGCGGAAGGCACTTCTGCACGTGCGACGACCTCAAGTGCCCGTGCAACCCCAACAACCCCCAGAACCTGGCCAAGGGAAACTTTGGCTGCGACGCGTGCATCCGCAAGAACCTCGCGCTGGGCGAGGTCCCCACCTGCATGTTCGTGAACCTGGGAGACACCACCGACTGGCACGACTGGTCCGTGGAGGGCTTCGCGGAGTTCGTGCGCCTGCACCCGCGCGACCCGGAGGTCAGGCGGCAGATGGCCGCCAGGGCCAAGGCCTTTGACGCGGCCCACAACGGTGCGGACAAGAAGGACGCCTAGCCCTTCTCGGCAGGCTCATCGGCAGGCAGGCGCAAGGTCGCACGCGAGAGAAGGACGCGCCCCCGCGGCAGCAAGCCGCAACAGAAGCGCCCCGCCGCGCGCCGCAGGAGCTGCGGGCGTGACGGGGCGTTCTTCTTGCTTGCGTGTGTCTGCGGCCGTGCCGCGGGCGATGCTACGCCTTGGAGATGGCCTGGTCGAGGTCGGCGATGATGTCGTCCACGTCCTCGATGCCGACGGAGAGGCGGATGAGGTCCTCGGAGAGGTGAGCGGCCTCGAGCTGCTCCTTGGTGAGCTGGGAGTGCGTGGTGGAGGCGGGGTGGATGATGAGGGACTTGGCGTCGCCCACGTTGGCCAGGTGCGTGAAGAGCTTCACGTTGTTGACGACGTTGAGGCCAGCCTCGCGACCGCCCTTGACGCCAAAGACCAGCGCGCCGCCAAAGCCGTGCCTGAAGAGGCGCGTGGCGGTCTCGTGGCTCGGGTCGTCCTCGAGGCCGGAGTAGCGGACCCACGTGACCTTGGGGTTCTCCTTGAGCCACTTGGCGACGGCGAGCGCGTTGTCGGAGTGACGCTGGACGCGCAGGGACAGGTCCTCGAGGCCGAGGCCGATGAGCTGCGCCGCGTACGGGGAGAGCGTGGGGCCAAAGTCACGCAGCTTGTTGGCGAGGACGCGCGTGGCGAACGGCGCCGCGGGGGCCGCATCCGCGAAGACGATGCCGTGGTAGGAGGGGTCGGGCTTGGCGAGCGTGCTCCACTTGTCCGGGTCCTGCTTCCAGTCGAACTTGCCCGTGTCGACGACGGCGCCGCCCAGGGTCGCACCGTGGCCGCCGATCCACTTGGTGAGGGACTCGATCACCACGGCCGCACCGTCCTCGGCCGGACGGTAGATGTACGGCGTTGCGAAGGTGTTGTCCACGAAGACGGGCACGGGGCTCGGCAGGGAGTTGGCAGCCTCGACGATGGCGGGCACGTCCGCGACGTCGACCAGCGGGTTGCCGATGGTCTCCACGTACCAGAGCTTGGTCTTGGGGGTCGTGGCCTTGACGAAGCCGTCGATGTCGTTGTTCTCCACGAAGGTGGTCTTGACGCCCAGGTCGCCCAGGGTGTGCAGGAAGATGTTCCACGTGCCGCCGTACAGCGAGTCGGAGGCGACAATCTCGTCACCGGCGCCGACGAGGTTGGTGAGCGCCAGAATCTCCGCGGCATGGCCGGAGGCGACTGCCACGGCGCCGGTGCCACCCTCGACCGCGGCGACGCGGGCCGCGACGGCGTCGGTAGTGGTGTTGGTCAGGCGGCCGTAGACGTTGCCCGGCTTGGTGAGGGCGAACTTTGCGGCGCCGTCGGCCGCGTCGTCAAACTGGAACGCGGCGGACGCGTAGATGGGGAGCGCGGCGGAGCCGGTGGTGGGGTCGGGCGCCCAACCCGCGTGTACCTGCAGGGTGTTGAAGTGCTTCTCGGGGTCCTTTGCAAAGCTGGGGTCGAGTTCGAATGCCATGATGTGGTCTCCTTTATGCGTTGGTGCGGGCTCTTCTCGCCCGCTCTGATGATCTGTTTCGTCGTTCCGTTGGTCGTTCGCCCGGTTACCCCTCTGCTCTCTGGCAGTTCTCTGAGCCCGGGCTAGAGCATCGTCTTGCTCCTGGCTTGCATGTCCGTTCTGGTCTTCATCGTGAGCGCGTCCATTCGGTGCGTTGGTTCTCGCTTTCGTTGTGAACACATAATAGGGCACGGCATTTCTGGCACAAGGATTTTCATATAGCGTGGGCGAGAAAAACGACGTTTCCGCAGGTAAACGCTATCTTTAACTATACGTTTAATGGTTATCGCCTAAACCGATAACTAATTTGACGTGCGGAAACGCAGAGCTTGCCAGTTGAGGGCCAGGGGCGTTGCAGCGCCTCCGTGGCGCGGCCGAGTCACAGTCACGGCGCCTCGTCCTTCTCCCCCAACGCAAGAAGGGCGGCCCGCACGACCATGCGTGCGGACCGCCCTTGGGGGGACCTATGGCGCGGGCCCGTCAGACGCGGACCCTTGCGGTTGCCTGCCGGCAACCAGTCGCAACTAGTAGTTGACCGCCAGCTCCTCGAAGTAGCTCTGCGGGTGGTTGCAGACCGGGCAGACCTTGGGGGCCGTCGGGCCAACGTGGATGTGGCCGCAGTTCAGGCACTTCCAGACCTTGACGCCCTCGCGCTCGAAGACGTGGCCGTTCGCGACGTTCTCGGCCAGCTTGTTGTAGCGCTCCTCGTGGTGCTTCTCCACGTCGCCCACCAGGCGGAACTTTGCGGCGAGCTCCTTGAAGCCCTCCTTGTCGGCGGTCTCGGCAAAGCCCTTGTACATGTCGGTCCACTCGTAGTTCTCGCCCGCGGCGGCATCCTTGAGGTTGGTCAGGGTGTCGGGAACGTCACCGTCGTGCAGGTACTTGAACCACAGCTTCGCGTGCTCGCGCTCGTTGCCGGAGGTCTCCGTGAAGATGTTCGAGATCTGGACGTAGCCCTCCTTCTTGGCCTTGCTTGCATAGAACGCGTACTTGTTCGTGGCCTGGGACTCGCCGGCGAACGCCGCCTCGAGGTTCTTCTTGGTCTGGGAGTTCTCAAAATCGACTGCCATGCACGTTCTCCTCTCCGAACCGGACAGGCCCGACGCCCGTCCGCTCTTCCAACCGTGCCACCCACATTGTACGGCTCAGGCGCTCCAATTGCCACCTATCTTGTGGCAGAAGCCCTCTGACTCGAGCTCCTCAAGCAGTCCAGTCACCTGGCGGGCAGACAGTTTCTTTCTACCCGCCTGGACCTCTGTTCTACACATCTCGTCGACAAGTGTCGCAATGTTGACACCATGCGGGCTGTCTGTACGGTGGTCCAGAAGCAGCCGCACCAGCTCGGCGCGCTTCTGGCGGTGCGAGCCCTCGAAGCGCGACTGCCGCGCATGCGCCTTGGAGCGCCGCGACGGGTTTGGCACGGTTTTCTTTAGGTACGCGCCGTAGTCGAGAAGGGCGTAGTACCACGTCCTCGGGTCATCCTGCGGGTCGCTCGCGTTTGGCGGGCAGGCGGCCGCGACCAGCGGCACCAGCTCGCGGTCGCTCACGCCCTCCCGCCCCGGAAAGAGCTCGTGCAGGAAGACGGAGCGGACGTTGGTCTCGAGGTAGACGCCCGGCAGGTCGTACGCAAAGGCGCGGATGCCCGCCGCCGTGGCCGGGCCCACGCCCGGCAGCGCCACGAGGTCCGCCTGCTCGCGCGGCATGGTGCCGCCCGCCGCGCTCACGATGCCGGCAGCGCGCCACAGCGCCAGCGCGCGACGGTTGTAGCCCAGGCCCTGCCACTCCTCCAGCACGTCCGCCGCGGCCGCCGCCGCAAGCGCGTCCACGCTGGGGAAGCGCTCGCACCAGCGCTGCCAGCGCCCGTCCACGCGGCTGACCTGCGTCTGCTGGAGCATCACCTCTGATATCCAGATCTGGTAGGGATCGCGCGTCCTTCTCCACGGGAGGTCGCGATAGAGCTCGCGGCCACGCGCGAGCACCGTGCGCCTGAAGCCCTTTGGCAGCACGGGCGCCTCGGCCTTACCGCGCGCCGCGCCGCTTGCGCCTGCCATGCGGCTACCTTGCGCTGGGGACGTCGGGCACGCGGGGCGTGGGGCCCGTCAGCTCAAAGTCGCTGTCCGGCGTGAGCATGGGGTGCTGGTGCTCGCACACCACCTGGTACAGCGTGACGGAGTCGAAGTAGCGTGCCAGGATGCGCTCCGCCTCGCACCACACGGGGTTGAAGTGGCACTCGGGCCTGAAGGGGCAGGGCTCGCCGTCCGGGCCCGCCGTTCCGCAGGTGGACACGTACACCGGCCCCTGAATCGCCTCGATAACCTGGCGCATCGTCACGTCGCGCGGGTCAACGCACAGGCGCATGCCGCCGTGCGCGCCGCGGCTGCTCTCGATGAGGCCCGCGGCCACGAGGTCGTGCTGGATGGAGCGGGCAAACGAGTACGGAACGCCGTTCTTCTCGGCCGCGGCGCGAACGGACACCACGTCGTCCGACCGGACGAGCTCCGCAAGCATGCGCAGCGCGTAGTCTGTCTTCCTGGAGATGTCCACGTCAGCTCGTTTCTTCCCGTACCTATCAATAAAGCTACCGCGTTGGCAGCATTTAGAGATTGTATCCCATTGGCACGGGGCCGTCGCGCGAGACGGGCGCACCGGCGTCTGGGCTGCGCAGACATACGCAAAAAAGGGACCCCGGCGCGTGCCAGGGTCCCTCTAACCATTGATGGCGGGATGTGCGGGACTTGAACCCGCGACCTCCGACGTGACAGGCCGGCGCTCTAACCAGCTGAGCTAACACCCCTTGCTGTAAGGCAAGAAAAAAGGGCCCGGTTTCCCGAAGCCCTGAATACATGAATGGCGGGATGTGCGGGACTTGAACCCGCGACCTCCGACGTGACAGGCCGGCGCTCTAACCAGCTGAGCTAACACCCCGTGCATCAGTGCGAAAGCTATATTACATGCAACCGCGTGGCTTTGTCCAGAACTAATTTGAGAAAGTTCTTCTCCACCACTTGCGCACAAGTCCCGCGGCCAGAAGGACGCGCCTACTCGCTCGTGGACGTGCCGCTGGACGACGTGCTGCCGGAGCCTGAGCTCGAGCCGTCCGACGCGCTCGACCCCTGCGAGATCGAGGTGGCCGAGCCCGCGACCGCGACCTTGGTCGTCTTGCCCTTGCTGTCCGCAATCACGAGGTTGGTGCCGCTGAGCTTGACGGACTTGATCGTGCCCGTGCCCGTGACGGCCTTGCCGTCCGAGCCCACCACCTGCGACGCCGGCTGGCCCGTGCCGATGGTGTAGGCCAGCACGTCCCAGCCGCCCTCGAGGTCCTCCGGCACAAGGATCGTGCCCTTGTACAGCACGAACTTCTTGGGCGTGCCGTTGAGCGAGCTCAGCACCGTGAGGCCGGCCCCCTTCTTCTGGGTGCTCACGATCGCGTACGAGCCGTCCGCCTGCTTTGACAGCGAGTAGGCGGTGCCGCGGTAGCTGATGGTCTCGTCCACGTCCGCCACGACCTTCTCGGCCTGCGTGGTCTTGGTCGTCGTGGTGGGCTCGGCCGTCAGGAGCACGTGAGCCAGGTAGGCGCCGCACGCGATCACGACCACTATCAGCACCGTCACGATCGCCACGAACTTGCGGCTCGTGTGGGTCTTGGTCTCGTGGCTGCGCGTCTGGGGGCGGTACGCGTCGGATATGCGCATCTCGTTGCCGTAGCCGCTGCGCCGCCAGGACGACGTGCTGTCCGCGGAGAGCTGCTCCACGTTGGTGCGGTTCTCCACCTTGGCGCCCATGCTCGCGTCGATCCGCTGGAACGAGCCGGTCGCCGCCGGGTCGAGCACGGGGCGCGGCGCGGCCTGCTCGGCCATGCCGTCGCTGTCGTAGTCGCGGCCCACGGAGTAGTTCTTGTAGTGGTTGGTGGTCGATCCCGCAAAGTGCGTGCCACCGGTCGGGCGGCCCGTGCCCTTAGGCACACGCACCCCGCCCGCGCCGCTCGCCGCATGGCGGGCGTGGCGCGACGTGTAGGAGTCGTTTGCGCTTTGGCTCATGTGTCAGACCTCCCTGTCTGGTGTCTGCCGTGATTCTTGCACGAATCCGCGGGGGCGCGCCCCAAAACGTTGGCTAGAGCGCCCTTCTGGCCTCAATCGCGCGGCCAAGGGTCACCTCGTCCGCGTACTCCAGGTCGCCGCCCACGGGAAGCCCGCTCGCCAGGCGCGTGACCTCCACACCCAGCGGGCGGATGATCCGGCTCAGGTACGTGGCCGTGGTCTCGCCCTCCACGTCCGGGTTGGTCGCGAGGATGACCTCGTGCACCTCCCCGTCCGCCAGGCGCTTGAGCAGCTCGCGCACGTGCAGCTGCTCCGGCCCCACCTTGTCCATGGGCGAGATCACGCCGCCCAGCACGTGGTAGAGCCCGCGGTAGCTGCCGGTCCGCTCGATTGCCTGCACGTCGCGCGGCTCGGACACCACGCAGATCGTGCCCCGGTCGCGCGTGGGGTCGTCGCAGATGTCGCAGTGCTCGCGCGTGGCATAGTTGAAGCAGATGGGGCAGAAGTGCACCTGCTCCTTTACCTGCAGGATGGCGTTGGCCAGGCGGCGGGCCGTCTCCGCGTCGGCCTCCAGCAGGTAGTACGCTATGCGCTGGGCGGACTTTGGCCCGATGCCGGGGAGCCTCCCCAGCTCGTCAAGCAGCCGCTGCAGCGCGCGGTCGTCCGCCGGCACCTGCGTCTCGCCGGCCGGCGCCCACTCCAGAGCCTGTGCCACTAGAACATCCCCGGGATGTTCATGCCGCCGGTGATGGCGCTCATCTGCTGGTTGGCCACGTTCTGGCCGCTCTCCAGGCACTCGTTCACGGCCGCGAGGATGCTGTCCTCCAGCATCTCCACGTCCTCCGGGTCGAGCGCCTCGGGGTCAAGCTTGATGCCGGTGATGTGGCCGTCGGCCGTGCCGGTCACCTTGACCATGCCGCCGCCCGCGGAGGCGGAGACCTCCGTCTGTCCCAGCTTGTCCTGCGCCTGCGCAAGCTGCTTCTGCATCTTCTGCGCCTGCTTCATCATCTGCTGCATGTTCATGCGTGGTTCTCCTATCTGGGGAATCGTCTGACGGTGAGAAGAACGGCCCCCTCGTGCGCACGCCCGCCGCACCTGCGGCCGGGCCTCGGCGCGAGGCGCCACGCCCTTCTCGTCCAGTTGCCTTCAAGCATCCTATTGTATGTACCCAACGAATGATACGCCGCGTGGACGGACAGACCGCACGCAGCGCGCCCATACCCAAAAACCAAGGGGCGCGCCGGCGGCGGCACGTGCCCGGGCCGGGCGGCACCGCGCGCCGACACGCCTGGCGGCTACTTGTCCTGCGCCTTCTCCACCCCCGCGTACTTGACGTCGCCAAACACGCTGGACAGCATGTCGAGCACCTTCTGGGCGTCCTCGGGCGCATCCGCGAGCGAGGGCTCGGGCGCCGCGGCAGACTTGGGCTGCTGGGCCGGGCTTGCGGCTGGCTGCGGGGCGGGCGCCGGGGCTGGCTTGGGCTGCGGCGCGGGCGCGGGCTGCGGGGCCGGGGCTGGCTTGGGCTGCGGCGCGGGCTTGCTTGCAGGTGCCTGCGGCTGGG
>NZ_JBJEHW010000160.1:0-10191 GCF_051876455.1 Parafannyhessea sp. | reverse complement strand
CGCATGTGGGTCTTCGCTTTGGGCGGGGACTTTTTTTATTAGGCATCGGCAAGGCAAACCAAGCGAACACAGGTGAGAAGGACGAGGGGAGAGGGACCGATGGAGCTTCAGCTTACGGGGGCGCAGATTCTGCTCGAGTGCCTGAAGGAGCAGGGTGTCGACACCATCTTTGGCTATCCTGGCGGCACGATCCTGGACGTGTACGACGCGCTGTACCAGACGAGCGGCATCAACCACTATCTTGTGAGCCACGAGCAGGGCGCGACGCACGCAGCCGACGGCTATGCGAGGTCGACGGGGCGCGTGGGCGTGTGCTTCTCGACGTCGGGACCCGGCGCCACGAACATGACGACGGGCATCGCGACGGCCATGGCGGACAGCTCGCCCATCGTCGCGATCAGCTGCAACGTGACGAAGAAGCTCCTGGGCAAGAACTCGTTCCAGGAGGTGGACAGCACCGCCGTCATGCGTCCCATCACCAAGTGGACGCACCAGGTGTCCGACGTGAGCGAGCTCGCGGACGTCGTGAGGGCCGCGTTCCTGGTGGCGCGCTCCGGCCGTCCCGGCCCGGTCTTCCTGGACATCACGAAGGACGTCACGCAGGAGATGACCTCCTACGCCCCCGTGCACCTCTCCGAGCACCTCGCGAGGCTCAAGCCGGGACTCCTTCCCGACGACCTGCGTGCCTCGCTCGAGCCGCCCGCGGTCAATCCCGATGACATCGAGAAGGTCGCCCAGCTCATCCTGAAGTCAAAGCGCCCGATGATCATCTGCGGCGGCGGCGTGGTCCGCAGCAGGGCCAACGGCGAGCTCAACAGGTTCGCCAACCAGATCGACGCGCCCGTGGCGATCACGGTCATGGGCGGCGGCGGCTTCAGGGGCCGCGACCCCCTCACCACGGGCATGATCGGCATGCACGGCTCTCAGGCGTCCAACATGGCCGTCGACAACTGCGACCTCCTGCTTGCGTTTGGCTGCAGGTTCTCGGACAGGATCGCGCTCCAGCCGGACACCTTCGCCTCCAAGGCGAACATCGTCCAGGTCGACATCGACCCGGCCGAGATCGGCAAGAACGTCCACTGCGAGCAGGCCATCATGGGCGACGTGCGCCAGGTGCTCCAGCTCCTGCTCAAGCGCCTCGAGGGCGAGGGCCAGCTCGACCACTCGGAGTGGAAGGAGTTCGTCTTCTCGTACCCCACCGAGACCGTGTACGACGAGGAGGAGGGCCACCTCACCCCCAAGCAGGTGAACGACGCGATCGCGCGCATCTGCCCGCAGGACACGATCGTCACGACGGACGTGGGCCAGCACCAGATGTGGGCCATCCAGCACTTCCACTACGACTATCCCGGTCAGCTCATCACCTCGGGCGGCTTCGGCACGATGGGCTTCGGCCTCGGCGCGGCCATCGGCGCGCAGGTCGGCAACCCCACCAGGCGCGTCATCCACGTGACGGGCGACGGCTCGTTCCGCATGAACTGCATCGAGCTCGCGACCGAGGAGCACTACAAGCTCCCCATCATCACGATCATCTACGACAACGAGGTCCTGGGCATGGTGCACCAGTGGCAGACGCTCATCTACAACGGCCACTACTCCCAGACTAACCTCGACCGTCCGCCCTCATGGCCCGACCTGGCCCGCGCCTACGGCCTCGACGGCAGGCGCGTCTCGACCGTCGCGGACTTCGAGGCGGCGCTGCGCGAGGCGCTCGACTGCGGCCACGGCTACGTGATCGACGTGGTGCTCGACCGCGACGAGATGGTCAGGCCCATGGTGCCCGGCGGCCAGCACATCACGAACTTCCTTGCGGTATAGCAAGCCAACACCCCTGACGGTCGCGCCCGCGGCCAGGAAAGGAAACCCATGACGCTCTCACTAGACAAGGTCTACAACGCCGCCTACGCCCTTCGCGGTGTCGCGAGGAAGACGGACCTCATCGCGGCACCCACGCTGGTCGACGGGCTCGACCTGCACCTGAAGACCGAGAACCTCCAGGTGACGGGCTCGTTCAAGATCCGTGGTGCGTACTACAAGATCAACCGCCTGAGCAAGGAGGAGCTCTCGCACGGCATCATCGCGTGCAGCGCCGGCAACCATGCCCAGGGCGTCGCGCTCGCGGCCACGAGGCTGGGCGTGAAGAGCGTCGTGTGCATGCCTGACGGCGCCCCCATCATGAAGGTGGAGAACACCCGTCGCCTCGGCGCGGAGGTCCGCCTGGTCAAGGGCACCTACGACGACGCCCACGACGAGGCCGTCCGCCTGCAGGAGGAGACCGGCGCCACGTTCATCCACCCGTACGACGACGAGGACGTGATTGCCGGCCAGGGCACCATCGGCCTCGAGATCCTCGACCAGCTCGACAACGTCGACGCCGTGGTCGTCCCCGTCGGAGGCGGCGGGCTCATCTCGGGCGTCGCGCTCGCCATCAAGAGCCTGCGCCCCGAGTGCAAGGTCTACGGCGTCCAGGCCCAGGGTGCCTCCGCGTTCGCGGACGCGTTCCACGCGGGCAAGTGGGCCGCGTCCGACAGCGCCGTCACGTTCGCCGACGGCATCCAGGTCAAGGTCCCGGGCAACCTCAACTTCGAGATGGTGGAGAAGTACGTCGACGACATCGTGACCGTCTCGGACGACGAGATCGCCGCCGCGATCCTCGCGCTGATGGAGAAGCAGAAGCTCGTGGCGGAGGGCGCCGGCGCCACGCCGGTCGCGGCCTGCATGTTCGGCCACCTGCCCGTCCAGGGCAAGCGCGTCGTCTGCGTGGTCAGCGGCGGCAACATCGACGTCAACATCCTGTCCCGCGTCATCAACCGCGGCCTCGTGATGAGCGGCCGCAAGGTCACGCTCTCGCTCAGGCTCACGGACAAGCCTGGCCAGCTCGAGACGGTCAGCCACATCATCGCGGAGCTCGGCGCCAACGTCGTCTCCGTCGACTACGACCTCACGGACCCCGACCTGCCCATCTCGAGCTGCATACTGCGCGTGGGCATGGAGACCCGCGACCAGGCGCAGATCGACCTCATCCGCCAGCACCTGCAGGACGCGGGCTTCTCGCTCGCGGACTAGGCGGGCCAAGGCGACCGTCGAGAAGGACACCATCCGCGCGTGGCAGACCCACGCGCAAAGGAAGGAAGCCACCAATGGACAACACGCAGCAGACCGAGCACTTCGCCAGCGACGCAATCAAGTTCGGCGCGAACAACGCCGCGCACCGCTCCCTCTTCCACGCCCTCGGCTGGACCGAGGAGGAGATGCACCGCCCGATCGTGGGCATCGTGAGCTCGCAGAACGAGATCGTCCCCGGCCACATGAACATCGACAAGGTCGTCGAGGCCGTCAAGATGGGCGTCGCCATGGCCGGCGGCATGCCCGTGGTCTTCCCCGCGATCGCCGTGTGCGACGGCATCGCCATGGGCCACACCGGCATGAAGTACAGCCTGGTCACCCGCGACCTCATCGCGGACTCCACGGAGTGCATGGCCCGCGCCCACGGCTTTGACGCACTGGTCATGGTCCCCAACTGCGACAAGAACGTCCCCGGCCTGCTCATGGCCGCGGCGCGCGTCAACGTCCCGACCGTCGTCGTGTCCGGCGGCCCCATGCTCGCTGGCCACGTCCACGGCAAGAAGACGAGCCTCTCGTCCATGTTCGAGGCGCAGGGAAGCTACTCCGCCGGCAAGATGAGCGCGGAGGACCTGGAGGACTACGCCTGCAAGGTCTGCCCGACCTGCGGCTCCTGCTCCGGCATGTACACCGCCAACTCCATGAACTGCCTGACCGAGGTCATCGGCATGGGCCTCTCCGGCAACGGCACCATCCCCGCCGTCTACTCCGCGCGCCTCGAGCTCGCCAAGCACGCCGGCATGGCCGTCATGGACATGCTCCGCAAGGACATCCGTCCGCGCGACATCATGACGCGCGAGGCGTTCGCCAACGCCCTCACCGTCGACATGGCGCTCGGCTGCTCCACCAACACGATGCTCCACCTCCCGGCGATCGCGCACGAGTGCGGCATCGACCTCAACCTCGACAACGCGAACGCCATGTCCGCCCGCACGCCCAACATCTGCCACCTCGCGCCTGCCGGCCGCACCTACATGGAGGACCTCAACGAGGCCGGCGGCATCTACGCCGTCATGAACGAGCTCTCCAAGAAGGGCCTGCTCAACCTCGACTGCATGACGGTCACGGGCCACACGGTGGGCGAGAACATCAAGGGCCACCCCGTCCTCGATTACGACGTCATCCGTCCCGTCGACGACCCGTACTCCAAGACGGGCGGCATCGCGGTCCTGCGCGGCAACCTCGCGCCCGACGGCTCCGTCGTCAAGCGCTCCGCCGTCGACCCCAAGATGCTCGTCCACGAGGGTCCCGCCCGCGTGTTCGAGAGCGAGGAGGACGCGCAGCACGCCATCGACGAGGGCAGGATCAACCCGGGCGACGTCGTCGTCATCCGCTACGAGGGTCCCAAGGGCGGCCCCGGCATGCGCGAGATGCTCAACCCCACCTCGGCCATCATGGGCCGCGGCCTGGGCGACTCCGTCGCGCTCATCACGGACGGCCGCTTCTCCGGCGCCACGCGCGGCGCCTGCGTCGGCCACGTCTCGCCCGAGGCGGCGTCCGGCGGCCCGATCGGCATCGTGGAGGAGGGCGACACCATCCTGATCGACATTCCCAACAGCCGCATCGAGCTCGAGATCCCCGAGGAGGAGTACGAGCGCAGGATGGCGTCCTTCTCGCCCAAGAAGAAGGAGCTCCACGGCTACCTCAAGCGCTACGCGCAGCTCGTGGGCTCCGGCGCCAACGGCGCCGTGCTCGGCGAGGGTGAGGAGTAGTGCCGATGGAGGAGACCGCACTCGGGCTCCGCAGGGTCGACCTGGGCCTCCTGTCGCTCGCTGTGTTCCGCGGCGTGCTCGACGACCCGGTGGTCGCGGCCCTCGCGCGCTGCGTGCGCCTGGGCGAGAGGATCGTGGAGTGCGACGACGACAGCCCCCGCCTGGGGCGCAAGTACGCCGAGGCGTACGCGCGCTTCGTGTCGAGCCTGGTCGAGGCCGAGGACGGCTGCCTCTCGGCCCACGTGCGCAACGTCGTGCTTGACGACGAGAACGCCTACCTGCGCCAGCTTGGCGCGGGAGGCGACGTGCCGGCCGAGCTCGAGGCCGCTGCCGCCAGGGAGCTCGAGACCCTGGGCATGCTCGCCAACCTCACGTCCGACGAGCTGCTGGCGCCCGTGGGCGCGGACGACGAGCGAGAGCTGCTGCCGCGCTTCGCGAACGAGCCCATCGACCTTGCCGCGGCCTATGCGGAGCGCGTGCGCAACATCGGCAGGACCGGCTGGGGCATGTACGCCCGCTACAACGTCTTCCGCGTGGATCGCGACCAGATCGTGCCCGTGCGCTACCCCGACCCGCAGCGCCTGGAGGACCTCGTGGACTACGAGCGCCAGCGCCAGGTCATCCTCGACAACACGAGGGCGCTCCTGCGCGGCCTGCCCGCGGCGAACATCCTGCTCACCGGCGACGCCGGCACGGGCAAGAGCTCCACGGTCAAGGCCGTGGCCAACGCGCTCGCGCCCGAGGGCCTGCGCATCCTGGAGGTCCGCAAGGAGCAGCTGCGCGACATCCCCGCGATCCTGGACCAGCTCACGAGGAACCCGCTCAAGTTCGTCATCTTCATCGACGACCTGTCGTTCTCGACCGACGACGACAACTTCGCGGCGCTGAAGGCGATCCTCGAGGGCTCGGTCTCGGCAAAGTCCGACAACGTGGTGATCTATGCCACGAGCAACCGCCGCCACCTGGTGCGCGAGCGCTTCAGCGACCGCGACGGCGACGAGGTGCACCAGAACGACACCATCCAGGAGGTCGTGTCGCTGTCGGACCGCTTTGGCATTCACCTCACGTTCTACAAGCCGGACAAGAGGGTCTACCTCGACATCGTCCACAAGCTCGCGGCGGACGCCGGCATCCAGATGGACAACGCGGAGCTCGACCTTGCCGCGGAGCGCTTCGCCACGAGGCGCGGCGGCAGGTCCGCGCGCGGCGCCAGGCAGTTTGTTGACTCCCTCGTGGCTTCGGCCAAGGAGAGATAGGAGGACCATATGGCACGTCCCATGACCATGGCGGAGAAGATCCTGGCGGACCACGCCGGCCTTACGGAGGTCGTCCCCGGCCAGCTGATCGAGTGCGACCTCGACGGCGTGCTCGCCAACGACATCACGGCGCCCATCGCCATCAAGACGGTGCGCGAGATCGGCGCCGGCGTGTTCGACCCCACGAAGATCTTCCTCGTGCCCGACCACTACAGCCCCAACAAGGACATCAAGAGCGCGGAGCAGACCAAGGTCACGCGCGACTTCGCCCACGAGATGGGGATCACCCACTACTTCGAGCAGGGCTGCATGGGAATCGAGCACGCCCTTCTCCCCGAGAAGGGCATCGTCGGCCCCGGCGACCTCATCATCGGCGCCGACTCCCACACCTGCACCTACGGCGGCATCGGCGCGTTCAGCACCGGCGTGGGCTCCACGGACGCCGGCGTGGGCATGGCGACGGGCCGCGCCTGGTTCAAGGTGCCCGAGACCATCCGCTTCGAGGTCGAGGGCGAGCTGCCGGCGGGCGCCTCTGCCAAGGACATCATCCTCTACGTGATCGGCAAGATCGGCGTGGACGGCGCCCTGTACTGCGCCATGGAGTTCGCGGGCTCGACTATCCGCAACCTCTCCGTCGAGGGTCGCCTCACGATCGCGAACATGGCGATCGAGGCCGGCGGCAAGGCGGGTCTCTTCGAGGTTGACGACGTGGCGCGCGCCTGGCTCGAAGGCCGCACGGAGCGCCCGTACAGGGAGTACCACTCCGACCCCGACGCCACGTACAAGCAGGTCATCAAGATCGACGCGGCGGACATCGTGCCGCAGGTCTCCTGGCCGCACCTGCCCAGCAACACGCATCCCGTGGCCGAGAGCCGCTCCGTCAAGATCGACCAGGTGGTCATCGGCTCCTGCACCAACGGCCGCATCGAGGACATGCGCGCCGCGGCGGAGGTCCTGCGCGGCCGCACCGTCGACCCCAACGTCCGCTGCATCGTGATCCCCGCGACCCAGGGCGTCTGGCTCCAGTGCGTGCACGAGGGCCTCATGGACGTGTTCATCAACGCGCACTGCGTGGTATCAACCCCCACGTGCGGTCCCTGCCTGGGCGGCTACATGGGCATCCTCGCGGCGGGCGAGAAGTGCGTGAGCTCCACGAACAGAAACTTCGTCGGGCGCATGGGCGACCCCACGTCCGAGGTCTACCTCGCGAGCCCCGCGGTCTGCGCGGCGAGCGCCGTGGCCGGCCACATCGCGCTGCCGTCCGACCTCTAACCACAAGGGAGTGAAGCCATGAAGTTCAACGGAACCGTCTTCCGCTATGGCAGGGACATCGACACCGACGTGATCATCCCCGCCCGCTACCTCAACACGTCCGACCCGGCCGAGCTGGCCAAGCACTGCCTGGAGGACCTCGACACCACGTTCGTCAAGCGCGTCAAGCCCGGCGACATCATCGTGGCCGAGGAGAACTTCGGCTGCGGCTCGTCCCGCGAGCACGCGCCCGTGGCCATCAAGGCCGCCGGCGTCTCCGTCGTGATCGCCAAGAGCTTCGCGCGCATCTTCTATCGCAACGCCATCAACATCGGCCTGCCGATCATGGAGTGCCCCGAGGCCGTGGACGCGATCCACGAGGGCGACGTGGTGGACGTGGACGCCGACACCGGCGTCATCACGGACGAGACGACGGGCGCCACGTTCCAGGCGCAGCCGTTCCCGCCCTTCATCCAGGAGATCATCAACGAGGGTGGCCTCGTGGCGCGCACGAAGCGCCTGATGGCCCAGAAGAACGCGGAGGCATAGCATGGCGGCACGCACGTACAAGGTCTGCACACTGCCGGGCGACGGCATCGGCCCGGAGATCATGGCCGAGGCCAAGCGCCTGCTCGAGGCAATCGGCGTTGCGTACGACGTCGAGTTCGTCTGCGAGGACCAGCTCATCGGCGGCGCCGCAATCGACGCGACGCGCGAGGCGGGCGAGCCCGTGAGCGCGCTGCCGCCCGCGACCCTGGCGGCGGCCGAGGCCGCGGACGCCGTCCTTTTGGCCGCGGTGGGCGGTCCCAAGTGGAACGACACGACCCCCGGCGCCGTGCGCCCGGAGCAGGGCCTGCTCGCCATCCGCAAGAACCTGGGGCTGTACCTCAACCTGCGCCCCGTCCACATCTACCAGGCGCTGCGCGACGCCTCGCCGCTGCGCGAGGACAGACTCGACGGCGTCGACCTGCTGATCGTGCGCGAGCTCACGGGCGGCCTGTACTTTGGCGAGCACAGGCGCGAGCACGGCGTCGAGGGCGCGGGCACGGACGGCGCCGCGGGCGACAAGGCCACGGACACGATGGAGTACTCCGAGTACGAGATCGAGCGCGTGATCCGCTGGGCCTACGAGGCCGCCGGCCGCCGCAACGGCGTGGTCACCTCCGTCGATAAGGCCAACGTGCTCGAGACCTCCCGCCTGTGGCGCGAGGTCAACCACCGTCTGAACGCCGAGTACCCCGACGTCGAGGGCGAGGACATGCTCGTGGACAACTGCGCCATGCAGCTCGTGGCCAACCCGTCGCAGTTCGACGTCCTCGTGACCGAGAACACGTTCGGCGACATCCTGTCCGACGAGGCCTCCATGCTCACGGGCTCGCTCGGCATGCTCGCGTCCGCGTCGCTCGGCTCGGGCACCGCGCTGTACGAGCCCAGCCACGGCTCCGCGCCGGACATCGCGGGCAAGGGCATCGCGAACCCCATCGCGCAGATCCTCTCCGTGGAGCTCATGCTCCGCTACAGCTTCCAGATGGACGATGCGGCGGACGCCGTGGCGGCGGCCGTGGAGGACGTCCTCGATGCGGGCTGGCGCACGCCCGACCTCGCGGACGAGGACACGCCGGACGAGAAGCGCGTGGGCACGTCGCAGATGGGCGACAAGATCATCGCGGCCTTCCAGGAGCGCGCGCACTAGCGCCGGCACGGCGACACATCAGTCCCAAACGAGGCGGGCCGCCTGCGGAGTCTCCGCGGGCGGCCCGTTGCCGTTGTGGTGGGGAGGGTGTCGCGGGCGGGGCCGCGCGTCCTTCTCTCTTGCGTCTGCCTTGCGCGAGCGCTAGTTGGCGAGAAGCGCCTCCACGTCCTTGCGCTGGGGGATGGAGGGGATGCCGCCACGGCCGCGCACCGTGAGCGACGCGACGGCGTTGCCCAGGCGCACGAAGCCCTGCGCCGCGGCGATGTCCACGTCCGCGGGGGCGAGGCCGCTCTCCAGCAGGCCGGCCAGGAAGCCGCCCCAGAACGAGTCGCCGGCGCCCGTGGTGTCAACAACGTCGGCCGCGTAGCCCGGCACCACCGCGGAGCCGTCCTTGGTCGCCACGAAGGCGCCGTCCGCGCCCAGCGTGACCACGCAGACCTTGACGCCCTGCTCGAGCAGCCACTCGGCCGCCATCGCGGGCTCGAGCCTGCCGGTCACGAGCTCGCACTCCTCGTCGGAGAGCTTCATGACGTCCACGTAGGGGATGACCGTGCGCATCTGCCCGGCCGCGACGTCGGGGCCGTCCCAGAGGGTGTCGCGGTAGTTGGGGTCGTAGGAGACCACGACGCCGGCGTCCTTGGCTATCTTGAGCGCCGTCATCGTGGCGGAGCGGGCGGGCTCGTTCGTCAGGCTGAGCGACCCCACGTGGAAGACGCGCGAGCCCTCGATGAGCTTGCGGTCGAGCTCCGCGGGCGCGAGTTGCGTGTCCGCGCCGGGCTTGCGCGCGAACGAGAACGTGCGCTCGCCGGTGGGGGACAGCGCCACGAAGGCCAGCGTGGTGAAGAAGTTGGGGTCCACGATCAGGTTCGAGGTGTCGACGCCGTTGTCGTCCATCACCTGCTTGAGGAACCTGCCGTGCATGTCGTCCCCGACCTTGCCGATGAAGGCCGTCTTGTGGCCCAGGCGCTCCAGCGCCACGAGCACGTTTGCCGGGGCCCCGCCGGGGTTGCGCTCGAAGAGCTTCTGCCCGCCCTCCGACGTCCCCGCGTCCGTGAAGTCGATGAGTACCTCGCCAAGTGCAGTGACCTCTGCCATTGCTGCCTCCCTGTGTCCGTTCCCTTTACTAGTGAGTGTAGGTGTTGCCCATCACGTCGCG
>NZ_JBJEHW010000159.1:0-10252 GCF_051876455.1 Parafannyhessea sp. | reverse complement strand
TCTCCCACGCGCTAGATGATGTGGTAGGCAAACAGGAAGTACGCGATCACCACGACGCCGAGGGCGATGCGGTACCAGCCGAACGGCTTGAAGTCGTGCTTCTTGATGAAGCCCATGAGGAAGCGGATCACCAGGATCGACACGAGGAAGGCCACCAGGCAGCCAACGCCGAGGATGGCAAGCTCAGAGCTCGTGAAGGCGTTGCCCTTGAGGAAGAACTTTACCAGGCGCAGGCCGGAGGCACCCACCATCACGGGGATGGCCAGGTAGAACGTGAACTCGGCCGCAACGGCGCGCGAGCAGCCAAGCAGCAGGCCGCCGATGATGGTGGAGCCGGAGCGCGACGTGCCGGGGACCATGGAAAGCACCTGGAAGATTCCGATGCCGATGGCCGTGCCCCAGCCAAGCTCGCTAATGCTCTGCACGCGGGCGTCCACGTCGGCCAGCGCGGCCTTGCTCTGCGCGACGGGCTGGGAGTTGGGCTTGAAGTGCTGCGGGCGCGGGCTGAACGAGCGCTCGATCGCGATCTGCTCCGCCTTGTGCTCGCGGTGCGTCTCGATCGCGATGAAGGCGATGCCGTAGACGATGAGCGCCGCGGCGATCACGAAGGGGCTGCCCAGATGGTCCTCCATCCAGTTGTCCAGCGGGATGCCGATCACGGCCGCGGGCAGGCACGCCACGATGATCTGGCCCCACAGGCGCCAGGTGCCCTTGCGCTCCTCCGTCGTCTTCTTGCTCGACCACGGGTTGAGCCGGCCAAAGAACATGACGCAGACGGCCAGGATCGCGCCGAGCTGGATCACGACCAGGAACATGTCCCAAAAGTCCTTGGTGACGTCCAGCTTCACAAACTGGTCCAGAAGCAGCATGTGTCCCGTGCTGGAGACGGGCAGCCACTCCGTGATGCCCTCGACCAGGCCGTACAGTGCCGCCTTAAGTAGTTCGATTACGTTCAAGGAGACCTCCCGATGACGTTTGCGACTCTCTATCATACGTTTCGCGCGCGCGGCGGACGGCCCACCACAAGACAATCACGACCCCCTTACGCTCCCCTTGCCTGAGCAATAACGGGCGAGAAGGACGGCCACCCGGGCTGGCGCCGGCCCCTTGCCCGCGCCATGGCGACCGCTCGCGGGTTCGCCCGCGGGTCGCGCCGGCTGGTGGGTAGACTCGACACATGCAGGGGATGCGCAGGGTACCTGCAGGATCAAGGCACGGGAGGTGCTCTATGGTTACCAAGTATCAGGACCTGGGTTATGACAGGATCCTCGTGGCGCTGGACGGGACGGAGCAGCAGGACGAGGTCCTGCGCCGTGCAATCATCGTCGCAGCCAACAACAACTCCGAGCTCTACATCGGCCACGTTATCGACTCCACGGCGCTGGAGACGGCGGGAACCTACCCCGTAGACCTGGTCGAGAGCCTCGAGAAGGACTTTCGCGACTCCATCGCGGAGCAGGTAGAGAAGGCCAAGAAGATCGACACGATAAAGAAGGTCGAGGTCATCGTAAAGGCCGGCCGCATCCGCGAGACGCTCAAGGACGACATGATCGACGTGATCGAGCCCGACCTGATCATCTGCGGCGCACGCGGCCTCTCCTCCATCAAGTACGCGCTGCTGGGCTCCATCAGCACGTTCCTGACGCGCAACGCCAAGTGCGACACGCTGGTCCTCAAGTAGCGAAGGCATCGGCACGGCGCGCGACAGCGCAGTCACAACACAGAACGACTCGGCATCCCGCCTGGGCTTCGGCCCGGGCGGGATGTTCTTCTCGACGCACGCGACGGCCGCGTGCAGACAAGGCAAAGGCGCGGGCGAGAAGAACGGGTTTCTAGCCGGGGGGTCATGCGGAAAAGTGCGTCAAGGGTTCATCGGCAGGCGGCGCCACATGTGGAGGGGGCGTGTGATTGCGCGATGCTATGTAATATAGATATGTTGCGTATGCACGTTGCGCAAGCACGCAGACCGCAGACGATTTCCGAAGGCGGGGATTCATGACACGCAAACCCATGCGACTCGCGGCGACCGCGCTGGTTGCCGGGCTTCTGTTTGGCGTTGGGATGGGGGCCTTCCCCACGAGCGCCGTGGCGAGCGAGGATTCGGACCTGCAGGCGAAGGTCGAGCAGACCAGCAAGGCGTACAACGAGGCCGCTTCCAACCTGAGCAAGGTCCAGAAGAGCATGGACGACAACCAGGTCAAGATCGACGAGCTCAACAAGGAGCTGCCCGAGCTGCGCGCCAACGCGGCGAAGTCCATCAGCTCGTCGTACAAGCTGTCGCAGTCGAGCGGCGGCGTGGTCGACATGCTGCTATCCTCGGACAGCTTCAACGACCTGATTAGCGCCATGAACTACCTGGACATCGTGGCAGGCAAGAACAACGATGCCATGGACAAGCTCGTGAGCACGCAGCAGAAGCTGGAGCAGACGCAAGACACGCTCAAGGCGCAGAAGGCCGAGGCCGAGACGGCCAAAGACAAGGCAAAGACCGCCATGGACGACGCGATAGCCGCGCGCAAGGAGGCCCAGGAGAAGGCCGCCAAGGAGCTGGCAGCGCAGCAGGCCGAGGCGCAGAAGGCCGTCGAGGAGGCCCAGAAGGCCGAGAAGGACGGTCAGACCACGTTCAAGACCGAGTCGGGCAACACGGCCACAGTGACCACGCCGACCGCGAGCAACAACGCGTCGAACTCGAGCAACAACAGCAATAACAGCTCGAACTCGAACTCCAACTCGAACTCCAACGGCAAGGCCTCCAGCGACACCTCCAACACGGACGCCGTGACCTGGACTGCGCGCGACAAGTTTGTGCAGGAGTGGACCGGCCGCATCAACGCGTACCTGGCCGGATCGCCCATGGCCGGGCACGGCAAGACCTTTGCCGAGGCCGCCTACGACAACGGCGTGGACCCGCGCTACTCCCCCGCCATCGCCAACGTGGAGTCCAGCAAGGGCCTGTACTGCTTCAAGCCGTACAACGCCTGGGGCTGGGGCAGCTCCGGCTTTAGCGACTGGGACAGCGCCATCCGCGCGCACGTGGCGGGCCTGGCCTCCGGCTACGGCTACACCGTGAGCGTGACGGCCGCCAAGAAGTACTGCCCGCCCAACTGGCAGTTCTGGTACTCCGCGGTCCTCAGCAACATGAACAGCATCTAGCGCGGCAGACAAGGCACATACATCGAGAAGAACGGCCATCCCGAGCGGAGTCTCGTGCGGGATGGCCGTTCTTCTCCCCCGCGGCGGGGGCTGCCGGCAGGTGCCCGCTACGCCAGCAGCAGCGCGCAGAGAAGTGCAAGCTGGCCCAGCGCGTTGGTGCCCTGCTCGATCCAGTTGGAGCGTGCATCGAGCTGGTCGCGGCTGCGCGCGAACCGCCCCATGAGCAGCATGCAGGCCAGCCACGCCAGCACGAGCGGCAGGCTGGGCATGCGCACCAGGACGCGCAGGAGCCCCAGCGTCCCCGCGGCGTCCAGCACGGCACCAGCAACCATGAGGGCGAACCCCGCGGGCATCACGTAGCGCATCTGCCTGCTGAGGATCGGCACATTGCGGTGCGCCAGCGCCATCACGAGCTTCCAGGCGACCTTGCCCGTGCCTCCCGCTAGCGCGAGCGACGCCCCGATGACCCACACGGGGCTCCCGATGCGCGCGCCCGCCACCAGGCAGGACGCCCCAAAGAGCGCCACAGGCACCGCGTCCACCAAGGCAAGCGCAAGATTGAAGCCCTCGGGCACCTCCGGCGCGGCGGATGCGCCGCCCGCGTTGTGTTGCGACTCTGCCATGCGCGTCCCCTACGCCGTGAGGAACACCATCACGATGATCATCAAAAAGCCCAGCAGGTCCATGGGCGTGAACACGGCGCCCAGCCACACCACGGAGCTGATGGTGGCCATGACCGGCTCGGACGTGCCGAGCATGGAGCCGCGCACGGAGCCGACCTCCTTGACGCCCTGCAGGTAGAGCGCGTAGGCGCCAAACGTGCCCAGCACCACGGAGAGCAGCACCAGCGCGACGCCGGCGGCGTCCAGCGTGGGCATGTGCGCCCACGGCTGGTACGCGATGGTGAGAATGATTCCCGAGAAGAGAAACGCAAGCCCGTTGACCGCAAAGTTGCCCCAGCGCGTGATCATGCGCACCGGCTGGATGGCCAGGATCGTGGCGGCCACGGCGCAGCCCATGCCCCACGCCAGGCCCTGCGGCGGCAGCGCGAGCTTGGTGGGGTCGCCTCCCGTGGCCACAAGGTAGGTGCCAGCCACAGCCAGCACCAGGCCGATCAGCTCGCGCCGGCGCGGGCGGCGCCTGTTGACTATGCACACGTACACCATCACGATCACCACGGAGAGGCTCTGCAGGATGGTGGCCGTGGCGGAGTTGGTCCAGTTGATCGCCTCGAGGTACGCCACCTGCGAGAACAGGATCGACCCCACGGCGATGCCCAGGATGCTCAGGAGCGAGCGGCCGTCGTGCAGCACACCGCGCAGGCGCTCCGGCGACGTGAGGTGCCCCGCGATCAGGAACAGCCAGCACGCGCTGAGCTCTCGCACGCAGGCAAGCCAAAGGGGCTGCACGCCGTACGTGCCCATGAGCACCTTGGACAGGGTGCCGTTGATGCCCCAGAACGTCCCACCCAACAGCGTGAGCAGGATACCGCGCGCCACGGCGGACTCCCCGCGCACCGCGGCGCGGCCGGCCCGCTTGACGCGCCCGCCCACGCGGCGCACGCGAGCGCCAAGGCCGTTCTTCTCGTCCTCATCCACCTCGTCAAAGGGGACCATGCCCTGCTGTGCCACGGCGCTCCAAACCTCAAACGTACCTGCAAGTTTCACGCTTTGCACCATAACACCGCCGCGCGGAAAAGTTTGCGGCAAGAGGGGTAGAGTTAGCTCGTTAGATATTTGACACAACAGGAGTAGCCATGCAGACAATTGACAGCTCAGCCCAGCAACCCTCGTCGGCCGGCGCGCCCGCCCAGGGCGAGAAGAACGTGCCCCCGTACTCCGCGGCCGACCCGGCCCTGGCCGTGGGCACCGCCCACGAGGGCTTCACGGTCACGAAGGTCATCCCCCTGCCGGAGTTTGACGGCCACGCGTACGTGATGCGCCACGACGCCACCGGCGCCCGCGCCATGTGGCTCGCCGTCGACGACAACGAGAAGTCCTTCTCCATCGCGTTCAAGACCCCGCCGGCGGACAGCACCGGCGTGTTCCACATTCTGGAGCACTCCGTCCTGTGCGGCAGCGACCGCTTCCCCGTTAAGGAACCCTTCGTCAACCTGCTCAAGACGTCCATGCAGACGTTCCTGAACGCGCTGACCTTCCAGGACAAGACCATGTACCCGGTGGCCTCCACCAACGTGGCGGACCTCAAGAACCTGATGGACGTCTACATCGACGCCGTGCTGCACCCGGCGATCTACAACCGCCCGCGCATTTTTGAGCAGGAGGGCTGGCACCTGGAGCTGCAGGATTCTGACGGCAACCCCGCCGCGCCGGACGACCCAGACGCCCGCCTGGCGTACAACGGCGTGGTGTTCAACGAGATGAAGGGTGCCCTGAGCGACCCGGACGACGTGCTGTTTGAAGCCGTGAACCGCAGCCTCTTTCCCAACAACGCCTACCGCTTTGAGTCCGGCGGCGACCCGCGGCAGATCCCGCAGCTAACGTACAAGAAGTTCCTGGACACGCACGCGCGCCACTACAACCTGGCCAACAGCTACACCATCCTGTACGGCGCGCTCGACATCGACGACATGCTCGCGTTCCTAAACGAGCGCTTTGGCCACGCGACGGACCGCCACGCGGGCGCGCCCAACCAGCTGGTGCCGCAGGCGCCCGTGCGCGCGCCGTTTGCGCAGGTAAAGATGGCCACCGCGCCAGAGAACGCGAGCGTTGGCCTGGCGTACGTGATCGGCGGCGCGGCGGACCGCGAGCGCGTGCTGGCCACGGACGTGCTGCTGGACGCGCTGGCCGGCTCCAACGAGGCGCCGCTCAAGCGCGCGGTGCTCGACGCGGACCTGGGCGACGACTTTACGGCCACGCTGGTGGACGGCCAGCTGCAGCCCGTGGCGCTCTTCCAGCTCAAGGGCGCCAAGCCCGGCGTGGCGCAGCGCTTCCGCGAGGTGGTGGAGTCCACGTGCGCGGAGCTCGCGACCAACGGCATCGGCCGCGACAAGCTGAACGCCTCCCTGGCGCTGGGCGAGTTCAACATGCGCGAGGGCGACTGGGGCCCGTACGGCGACGGCGTGGCCCTGAGCATCCAGGCCATGTCCAGCTGGCTGTACGACGACGACCGCCCCGTGGACTACCTGCGCTACGAGCAGGAGCTGGCCCACATGCGCCAGGGCCTGGACGACGGCTACTTTGAGCGCCTGCTAAACGGCCTGGTGTGCAAGAGCGACCACTGCTGCGAGGTGGAGCTGGTCCCCACGGAGGAGGGCTCCGCCGCGGAGGAGAAGGACGAGCTTGCCGCCCGCAAGGCGGCCATGGACGCGGACCAGCTGCAGGCCGTGGCAGACGAGGTGGAGGCGCTGCGCCCCGAGCAGGAGGCCCCGGACAGCCCGGAGGCCCTGGCCACGCTGCCGCGCCTGACCGTGGCGGACATTGGCCCCGCGCCCAAGGAGGTGCCGCTGCAAAGGGCCGAGGCACCTCTCCCCTGCCTGTGGCACGACCTGCCCACGCGCAGGATCGACTACGTGTACCACTACTTTGACCTGAGCGGCCTCCAGTTTGGGGACCTGCCGTACGTGGGCGTTCTGGCAGAGCTCCTGGGCAAGCTCGACACGAGCGAGCACTCCGCGTCCGACCTTGACACCTACATTGAGGCCAACCTGGGCGGCCTCACGTTCTTTACGGAGACCTACGGCCGCGACGACGACCTCGACTTTGCGGACCCCAAGCTCGTGGTGGGCGCAAGCGCGCTGCAAGAGAAGGTCCACGAGCTTGCGACCATCCCCACGGAGGTCATGCTGCACACCAGCTTTGCGGATGCGGACCGCATGTTCGCCATCCTCACGCAGCAGCGCATCGTGCTGGCGCAGCAGTTTGCCAACAGCGGCCACTCCAGCGCGATGGCGCAGCTTTCCGGCATGTACTCCAAGGTCAACCTCGTGGCCAACAACATCGGCGGCGCGGAGTACTACCTCTTCCTGCGGCAGCTGCTCGCAAACTGGGACGCCCGCAAGGACGAGCTCCGCGCGCACCTGGAGCAACTGGTCGCACAAATCTTCACCACGCGCAACGTGATAACGAGCTTCACGGGCCCCAAGGCCGACCGCGAGCGCTTCTGGCAGGAGGCCGGCACGCTGGGCCTGCCCACGCCCCCCGCGGGCCAGGAGAACGTCCCCACGGCAGAGGATCCCTTCTCCCCCGCACCCACCTCGGGCGTGCGCCTGAGCGTCCCCGCGCCGCAGCCGCATGACGAGTTCTACGTCATCCCCTCCAACGTGTGCTACGTGGCCGAGGGCACCGGCCCCTCCCCCAAGGATTCCGGCAGCGTCGGCACCTGGCAGGTTGCCTCGCGCATGCTCACGCTCGACTACCTGTGGAACGAGGTCCGCGTCAAGGGCGGCGCCTACGGCGTGGGCTTCCGCCACATGGTCGCGGGCCTGCAGCAGTACTGGTCGTACCGCGACCCGGGCGTGGAGGGCACGCTCGGCCGCTACGCCGGTGCGGCGGACTGGCTGGCCAACTGGCGGGGCGACGCGGACGAGCTGGACGGCTACATCGTGAGCGTGGTGGCCGGCACGGACGCCCCCGTAAAGAGCCGCGCCCGCGCCCGCAGGCAGGACAACCAGTACTTCATGGCGCGCCCGGCGGACTTCCGCGCCACCGTGCGCGACCAGGAGCTCCACACCACGGCGGAGGACCTCCGCGCGCTCGCTCCGTCCATGGAGGGCCTCGCCAGCCGCGGCACCGTCGTCGTGTTTGGCCCGCGCCAGGCGCTGGAGTCCACCAGCCGCGACTTCCGCGTGATCGAGCTCGCGGACCCGCAGTCTGCCACTGCCCAGGACGGCGCGTCCTTCTCGCCCGCCGATGCACCTGACGCCGACTACCAGGAGGGCTAGCCCGTGCCCGCGGACGACCAGAAGCGCTCGACGGACGTGATCGAGCGCTTTGGCCAGCTGGTCGACAGCCAGATAGAGACCAACCCCGCGCTCGCGCGCCGCCTGCTGCTCACGGGCTTCAAGGCGGAGCGCCTGCGCACGCAGCTGCTGCCGCGGCGCGAGCTGTTGCCCTCGGGCCAGCTGGACAACCGCCTCACGCTCGAGGGCGTGGTGGGCGCGCTGGAGCACCCCGACCGCATGGTCCTCACGTCCATGTTCATGCCGAGCGAGATCTTTCACGCCATGGGCCTGTACCCCGTGATCGCGGAGGCCATTGGCGACTTCTTCAGCGGCGCGCAGGCGGAGCAGGGCTTTGTGACCGCGGCGGAGCAGCGCTCCGTGCCGGAGTCCTACTGCAGCTACCACAAGGTGCTGGTGGGTGCCACGGCGGCAGGCGTCATCGCGGCGCCCCGGCTCATCGCAAACTGCTCCGTCGCCTGCGACGCCAACAACCTCACGTTCAAGTGGCTGGCGCGCCACCTGGACTGCGAGCGCCGCTACATCGACGTGCCATACGACCCCAGCGAGGACGCGGTCCACTACGTGGCGGACGAGCTTCGCGAGCTCGCCTCCGCGGCGCAGGACGTCTTCAACACCAAGCTTGACCAGCGCGTCCTGTCCCAGCACGTGGCGCGCAGCATCCGCGCGCTCGACGTGATGGAGCGCACCCTGCCCCAGCGCGCCGGCCGCACCATGCACACCACCATGACCATCGAGATGATGCGCTCCTGCTCCATGCACATGATGCTGGGCACGCCGCAGGTGGACCACCTGATGGACCTGGTCCAGCAGGAGATCCCGGCCAAGACGCACCCCTACGCTGGCCTCAACCTGCTGTGGAGCCACACCATGCCGTACTTCAGCGTGCCGCTGCAGCGCGCCGTGGACAACTCGCCCCTGGCCCAGATCGTCGCGAGCGAGATGTGCTTTGACCAGTTTCGCCCGGGCGGCTGGCGCCACGACGCCGGCGAGCCCTTCGAGCACATGGCCGAGCGCCTGGTCTACAACAGCTACAACGGCCCGGCCCAGCGCCGCGTGGATCGCCTGCTCCACCTCGCGCGCACCACGCAGGCCGATGGTGCCATCGTGTTCTGCCACTGGGGCTGCAAGGAGACCATGGGCGCCTCGCAGCTCATCAAGGCCGAGCTGGAGGACGCGGGCTTCCCCACGCTCGTGCTCGACGGCGACGGCTGCGCCCGCCGCAACATGCCGGAGGGCCAGACGGCCACGCGCGTGCAGGCCTTCCTGGAAATGCTACAGTCGGGGAGAAGATCATGACAAACCCAGTCGTCTGCTACGGCTGCAAGTACGCCCCCATCGAGCTGCTGGCCGGCTTTGGCGCAACGTCCCAGCAGATCATGGTGGAGCCGGACAGCTTCGAGGCGGCCGAGCGCCTGGCCCACGGCAACCTGTGCGGCTTTGGCAAGTCCGTCATCGCGTGCGGGCTCAGCCCCAACGTGCACCAGTTGGTCCTCACCACCTGCTGCGACGTCATGCGCCGCTGCTACGACGTGCTCAACGCCCAGCACTGCCTCGATTTTCTCTACCTGCTCGACATCCCACACGTGGTGACCCCGGCCTCCCAGCGCCTGCTCGCGGGCGAGCTCCGCAAGCTGGCCCAGGCCTACGCGGACTTCAGCGGCAAGAGCTTCGAGGTCGGCTCCGCGCTGGCCGCCATAAAGGTGCCACCCGCGCACAAGCCGGGCTCGGTCGCCCTCGTGGGCGCCCATGCCCCGCAGTCGCTCCTGGACGAGCTCAACCATGACCTCCACGCCCCCGTGGTCAACCACACCTGCACGGGCGAGCGCGTCCTCGCGCAGCCCCCGCTCGAGCTCGCCCGCGCGGAGTCCACGGGCTGCGGCCGCTGCGCCGTGCCGGACATCGCGGGCAACGGCTCCAATGCCTCCACGTTCGACCAGTTCGTCGACTGGTACGCGGGCGCGCTCCTCTCCCAGACGCCGTGCATGCGCATGGACGAGGTCGGCGGCCGCTCGGGCCTGGTGGCCGGCGGCCACGCGGGCATCGTGTACCACACCATGAAGTTCTGCGACTACTACGGCTTCGAGTACGCGGACGTCGCGGGCATGGCCCAGACGCCCCTCCTCAAGCTCGAGACCGACGGCACCCCGCAGAGCTCGGGCCAGCTCCACACGCGCA
>NZ_JBJEHW010000158.1:0-10274 GCF_051876455.1 Parafannyhessea sp. | reverse complement strand
TGTTGGACTTGCGCTGGTAGATCCACAGGACCTCGTCCATGCAGCTCTTGAGCGCCGTGCGGCGCAGCGTGAGCGCGGGGAACTCCTCGCGCAGGTCGTAGCGGTTGCACACGCCAAACTGCTTGATGGTGTAGGCGGGCGTGCCGTCCTCCCAGTGCGGGCGGACCTTCTGGCCCTTGGTGGTGGTTCCGTTGTCGATGATGTCCTTGCACATGGCGATGAAGATGTCGTCAGCCTTGCTCATGTCTGGCCTCCGTTCGCGTGTTAGCCAAGGTGGTTCGTGGATGTGGTGCCGGCAGGCGCGTGGTATGCGCCCTCGCCCAGCCCGTACGCCCCGTCGTCGGTGTCCTCGTACTGGTCGTGGTCCTGGCTGTCGTTCTGATAGTAGCTGCCGGAACCCTCGCTCTGGTATGCGCGATCGACGACGTAGCCCACGAAGCCGGTCACGAAGGAGCCGATGGCGCTGGAGAGGAGGAGAAGGACGATCACGCCGACCGCGGCGATCACCACGGGCTTCGCGCCCGAGTTGGCGTTGTCGGGCGAGGTCGTGGCGGAGGCGGTCTCTATCACGTGGGGCTCGGGCGTCGGTGCCGGAACCATCTGTGCCTGCTCGGGGCTGGGCTGGGGCGCCTCCGGCGTGCCCGTGCCCTGGCTTTGGTCTTGCTGCATGGGTATCCTCCCGTGGTCGCTTTCCGCCCTATGATAGCAGCTCGAACGATGCTGCGGCCTCGCCCGCTAGAGCCGGCCCTCGGTAAAGACCTCGTCCCATGCCATGCCGAGGCTGCGTGCGACGTCCGCGTCCGCCGGGAGCCAGTCCACGTCCAGGAGCTCGTCCTGGCCGAGCCATCGCTCCGCGTCGTGCTCGTTGGAGTGCGGCTCGGTGCCGGGCAGCGGGATGCAGACGTAGACGTCCATGTGCAGGTGGAACGTTGGGTAGTCACGCTCGACGGTGTCCAGGTACCACGTGGCCGAGAGCTCGAGCCCGAGCTCCTCGCGCACCTCGCGGCGCAGCGCCTGCTCAGGCGCCTCGTCCTTCTCGACCTTGCCGCCCGGGAACTCCCAGCCAAGGAGCTCGCCGTGCGTGCGGTGCGCCGCATAGACGCGGCCGTCCTTCCAGATGACTGCCGCCACCACGTTCACGGTGCTCACCTGGCCTCGCCCCTGGCGCGCTCCTCGATCCTGACCGTCGCATAGAACTCGCCGTCCGGCGAGTCGGGCTTCGCGAGGCGCACGGTTCGCGCGTGCTCCCCCTCGAAGACCTGCGGCACCAGGACGTCGCCCAGGAGCGCCATCGCCTCGTACTGGACCGTGATGCGCCAGGGGAGAAGGGCGTCGCCAAGCTCGTCGAGGGCGTCGAGCGCCATCTGGATGTACTGCGCGTTGTTGACGTGGCGGTTGGTGTCGAGGTGCTGACGCGTGACCGTTATGGGCGCGGCCTCCGCGAAGCTGCCGCTGACGGCGATCTTGCGGCTCGTGGGAGGAAGGTCGACGCGGGGCGTGTCCTCCACGTAGACCATCTGGCGCTCCGGGACCTTGACGGGCCGGCCGAGCTCCGTGTCGAACACGAACCAGAGGGAGTCCGCCAGCACGCAGGGCGGCTCGCCGCGGCGCCCGAGGGTGAAGTCGCGGTACGCGAGAAGGCGCTTGGTCCCGTGGCTCCACGTGCTGGTGGTTATCTCCTCGCCAAAGGAGGGGAGGTCGTCGATCTGGATCTGCCACGCGGAGAGGAACCACGCGTAGTGGTTGCGGCGCATGTCGTCAAGGCCGAGCCCCACGTGCTCGCACTGGAACGTGGAGCAGTCCTGCATGAGGTTCACGAGGCCGAGCACCGAGAGCCGCCCGTCCGCCGCGCACTCGCTGTAGCGGACCCTGCTGTCGTATGAGTACAAGCTGCACCCTCCCGAAAAACTGCGCTTCCCGAGGCGCTAGTCGAACGTGACGCGGTTCTTCTCGTCAAAGTAGGGGCTTGCGTGGTCGACCACGAGCTTGTTGCAGTGGGGGATCACGTGCGCCTTGTAGCCGAGCACCGTTCCGGGGATGGTGTCGCCGTCCACCTGCATGGGAATGGGCGATTCCGTGCGGACCTCGACCTCCCTGCCCGCGAAGTGCTCGATGAAGGGCCGCCCGCCCTTGGCCTCCTTGTCGAACAGGCCCGTGAAGATGGGGACGAGGAGCTGCACGGCGTCGGAGGTCTCGAGCACGATCACGTCGATCTTGCCGTCGGACATGGAGCAGTCGGGCACGATCTGGATGTCGGCCTGCATCTTGGCGGTGTTCGCGACGATGCAGGCGATGCCGTCGCGCTCGAAGGTCTCGCCGTCGACCGTGATGGTGAAGTGCTCGACCTTGGGGTGCGCGTTCGCGAGCGCCGCCGTGAAGTACGCGGCCTCGCCGATGACCTGCTTGCCGGGGATGGCCTCGCGCATGAGGATGGCGTCGTAGCCGGAGCCCGCCATGAGGCCGAAGCCCCTGGAGTCGTGGTTGCCGTCCGTGTCGACCCACGAGATCTCGCCGTAGTCCGCGCTCACGTAGTAGCCCTCGCGGCAGGCGGCCGCGATGGACGCGGGCTCGGGCGCGTTCGCGAGGTTCTCGAACACGAGGTTCGCCGTGCCGGAGGGGAAGACGCAGGTGAGGACGTTGCGGTCGCGCAGCTCGTACAGCAGGCTCGTCACGGTGCCGTCGCCGCCCGAGAGCACCACGAGGTCGAAGGACTCCGCGTCGCGAAGCTCCTCGTGGCCGGCGGAGGCGGGGTCCAGCCCGCGGATGACTATCTCGTCGTCCTCGCGGATGATGGCGTGCACGAAGTCGAAGATGTCGCTCGACCCGATGCCGGACTTAAGGTTGTGAACGATGAGGATGCGCACGGTGCCCTCCCGCCTTGTTATGTATGATGTTGTGGCGATGCCGCGACTGCGGGCGCCACGACCACAAAGGATAGCGCATGCGCGAACGCGGCGTCAGTCCGACAAATTCCCAAATGGAAAGAGTCCCGTTGTACATTTCCGACAAGAGGGAGCTCGCCGCGTTCTGCGAGCGTGCGTCCGGGTCAAAGGTGCTCGCCGTCGACACCGAGTTCATTCGCGAGAAGACCTTCTATCCCAGGCTCTGCCTCATCCAGGTCGCGACGGAGGACGAGTCCGCCGCCGTCGACCCCATCCTCATCCAGAACCTCTCGAGCCTCAAGGCGCTGCTCGAGGACCCCGGCATCACGAAGGTCTTCCACGCCTGCAGCCAGGACCTCGAGGTCATTCTCCACGAGATGGGCTGCGTGCCCGCCCCCGTGTTCGACACGCAGGTCGCGGCTGCGTTCCTGGGCTACCGCCAGCAGATCGGCTACGGTGCCCTGGTCGAGCAGTGCTGCGGCGTGCGGCTGCCCAAGGCGGAGTCGCTCACGGACTGGTCGCGCCGCCCGCTCGACGCGGAGCAGCTCAAGTACGCCGAGGACGACGTGATCTACCTCCCGCGCATCTACCACCAGATGATGGACGAGCTGAGGGAGAAGGACAGGCTCTGGTGGGTCGAGCCCGAGATGGCCGAGGTCACGAGCGCCGAGCACTTCTCGCGTCCGCCCGAGCAGGCCTACCTGCACCTCAAGCGCGCGGGGTCGCTCACGCGCAAGCAGCTGGCCGTCGCCCGCGAGGTGAGCGCCTGGCGCGACGTCACGGCCGCGGGGCGCAACATCCCCCGCAAGTGGGTCGTGTCCGACGAGGTCATCGTCGAGTGCTGCAAGCGCGTGCCCAAGAGCGTGGACAGGCTCAGGCGCATCCGCGGCACGGAGCAACTGGCCGACCGCGACGCCCGCGGCCTCGTGGAGGCCGTGCGCAAGGGCGAGGCCTGCCCGCCGGAGGACTACCCGGAGTCCAAGCGCAAGGACCGTCCCTCCGCCGAGTCCGAGAGCGTCGTGGACCTCATGTACGCGATGCTCCGCCTCATATCCGAGAAGAGCGGCGTCGCCACGCAGGTCATAGCCACGCGCGACGACCTGCTGGACGTCGCCGCAGGACGCCCGGGCTCCAGGCTCATGAAGTCGTGGCGCTACGAGATCGCCGGCCGGCAGCTCGAGTCGCTCCTCTCCGGCAAGGTCGGCCTCACCGTGAAGGACGGTCGGGTCGAGGTCCTGTAGGCGAATTTATGTCCGCCGCGTTGGGTAAAAGGGACTCAAACGATTAGCAGATCGGAGCAGATCATGTATTACGGCTACGGAATGGACTTCGCCTACCTGGGGATCGTCATCCTCTCCATCGTCCTGGGCGGCATCACGCAGTCCTACATCAACTCCCAGTACAAGAAGTGGTCGCGCGTTCCCGCCTCCACGGGCAGGACGGGCGCGCAGGTGGCACGCCAGATGCTCGACTCGGAGGGCGCGCCCAACGTGGGCATCGGCAGGGTAGACGGGCACCTGACGGACTACTTTGACCCGCGCGACAACAACCTGCACCTCTCGGCCGAGAACTTCGAGGGCGGCTCCGTCGCATCTGTCGCGGTCGCCTGCCACGAGGCCGGTCACGCCGTGCAGACGGCCAAGGGTTACGCCATGGGCAAGTTCCGCACCGCGCTCGTCCCCGTCGTCAACTTCACGCAGCAGATCTGGATCGTCGTGCTCGTCATCGGCATGGCGCTCGGCCTTGTGGGCCTCACGCAGTTCGCCGTTGCGCTGTTCGCGTTCTCGGTGCTGTTCCAGCTGGTCACCCTCCCCGTCGAGATCGACGCCTCCAAGCGCGCCGTGAGGTACCTCTCCACCGCTGGCGGTGCGATAGACGAGAAGGGCGCCCGCCAGGTGCTGACGGCCGCCGCGCTCACGTACGTCGCCGCGGCACTCATCTCGGTCCTCCAGCTCGTGTACCTGATGGGCCGCACGGACAGCAGGAACTAGCATGGCCGTCGCAAAGGAGTCGGAGGCGCTCTCCGTCCACGAGGCGGTCATGGTGGCGAGCGCCCACGTGGACGCCATTCCCACGCTTGCCGTCATAGGCGAGGTCAGCGGCTTCAGGGGACCCAACGCAAGGTCAGGACACTGCTACTTCCAGCTCAAGGACGACCAGTCCGCCATGGACGCCATCGTCTGGCGCGGGACGTACCAGAAGTGCGGGTTCAGGCTCAAGGACGGCATGAAGGTCCTCATGACCGGCCACTTCAACATCTACGCCGCGTCGGGTCGGCTCTCCTTCGTTGCCAAGAGCGTTAGCCTCGCCGGCGAGGGGCTCCTCAGGCAGCAGGTCGCCGAGCTTGCGAGGAAGCTCGAGGCCGAGGGCCTCATGGCGCAGGAGCGCAAGCGTCCCATACCGCGCTTCTGCTCGCGCGTGTGCGTGGTCACCTCGCTCTCCGGAAGCGTGATCGACGACGTGAAGCGCACGCTTGCCAGGCGCAACCCACTCGTCGTCATCCAGGAGGCGGGCTGCACGGTGCAAGGGCCCGGCGCCCCGCAGAGCATCATTCGCGCGCTGAGGGTCGCGGCAGAGGCAAGGCCCGACGCCATCCTGCTCGTGAGGGGCGGTGGCTCGTTCGAGGACCTCATGACCTTCAACGACGAGTCCCTTGCGCGTGCAGTGGCGGCATGCCCCGTACCCGTGGTGACGGGCATCGGCCACGAGCCTGACACGTCCATCTGCGACATGGTGGCGGACAGGCGGTGCTCGACGCCGACGGCCGCCGCGGAGTCCGTCGCTCCCGCGCTCGACGAGATAGTGAACCAGATAAACGACCGCAAGGTCAGGCTCGAGCGGACCATGCAGAACCTCGTGGCGAGCGAGGAGGCAACGGTCGCGCAGCTGGGGGAGTCCTCGAGGCGCGCGATGGCCACGTACCTGCAGGCAAAGCGGGCGTACGTGGAGTCGCTCGCGTCCAGGCGCTGCCTCTCTGACCCGATGGCGCCGTTCGAGGTGCGGGCGGGGGAACTCAACCTGACCGAGGAGCGGCTGAACGCCGCGATGCCGAGGGTCGTGTCCCGCGCAAGGGAGTCGCTCGAGAAGGACGCCCGTGCGCTCGGCGCGGCGGGCAGGAGGCTGCTCTCGCCGTTCGAGGCGCAGCTTCGCGCAAGCGCCGGCTCGCTGGACGCGCTGTCGCCCCTCCGGGTCCTCGCGAGGGGGTACGCGATTGCGAGGGACGCCGAGGGGCACGTCGTGAGCGACGCCTCGCGGCTGAGCGTGGGGGAGGACGTCACCGTCCTTCTCGGCAGTGGGTCCTTTGGCGCGACGGTAAGCTCGGTTTCGGCGGACCCGGGAAATGACAAGGCACAAACCTCGTCCTAGGAGGAACGATGGCGGAAGAGTACAGGAACATTGACGAGATGTCGTTCAAGGAGGCGTCCATCGAGCTCGAGCAGATCGTGAGGTCACTCGAGGCCGGCGACCTCGAGCTCGAGGAGTCGCTCAGCAAGTACACGAGGGGCGTCGAGCTGCTCAAGAGCCTGCGCGAGCGCCTGGCGAACGCCGAGCAGAAGGTGCAGGTTCTGCTCGACGCCACGGACGCATCCGTGGGGACCGACACGACGGCCGCGCCGGCGACGGCCTTCATCGACGAGTAGGGTACGATCAGGGCGAGAAGGACTTCCATTAGAGGGGAACGAGACATGGCAACCAAGGACGACTGCATCTTCTGCAAGATTGCTAACCACGAGATCGAGTCAGACTACGTGTACGAGGACGACCTCGTGTGCGCCTTCAAGGACATGAACCCCCAGGCCCCCGTGCACGTGCTGGTGGTCCCCAAGGACCACTACGACAATCTGATCGACGACGTCCCCGGCGAGGTGCTCGCCGCGATGGCGCATGCCGTGAAGGAGGTCGCGAAGAAGACCGGAATCGACAAGGAGGGCTTCCGCGTCATCGCGAACACGGGCGCCGCGGCCGGTCAGACGGTCATGCACCTGCACCTGCATGTGCTTGGCGGGAAGAAGCTGGGCGAGAAGATCCTCTAGACCCTTACCCGACGGAAATGTCTATCATGTGAGTGTCATTCTTGGACCCGCGTCGTGGCCGGAAGGTGGCGGCGCGGGCCAAACTTGTGAAAGGGAAGCGGGCGTGGCAGCGCCCCATGCGAGAGGAGACACATGAACGTTCTGGTCATCAACGCCGGAAGCTCGTCGCTCAAGTACCAGCTTCTGAACACGAAGACGCGCGAGGTCTTCGCGAAGGGCAACTGCGAGCGCATCGGCATCGACGGCTCCTTCATCGGCCACGAGGAGAAGGGCGCCGGCAAGCAGAAGCTCGAGGTCGCGCTGCCCGACCACAAGACGGCCATCAAGCACGTCTTCGACATCCTGAACGGCGCCGGCTTTGACCAGAGCAAGATCGAGGGCATCGGCCACCGCGTGGTCCAGGGCGGCTGGTACTTCCCCGAGTCCAAGGTCGTCACGGACGAGACCCTGGGCTGGGTCCGCGAGGTCGCCCCGCTGGCACCGCTCCACAACTACGCCGAGGCGGACGTCATCGAGATCTGCCGCGAGATGTTCCCCTCCATCGGCAACGTGATCGTCGCGGACACCTCGTTCCACTACAACATGCCCGAGAAGGCCTGGCGCTACGCCCTGCCGCGTGACGTGGTCGACAAGCTGCACATCCGCAAGTACGGCGCCCACGGCACCTCGCACCGCTACATCTGGCGCACCACGAACGAGTTCCTCAAGGGCGACGTCCACAAGCTCGTGAGCTGCCACCTGGGCTCCGGCGCATCGCTCTCCGCTATCCAGGACGGCCACGACATGGACACCACCATGGGCCTCACCCCGCTTGACGGCCTGATCATGGGCACGCGCTGCGGCACCATCGACCCGGCGACCGTCTGCTACCTCGTCCGCGAGGGCCACTACACGATCGACGAGGTCGACACCATGATGAACAAGCAGTCCGGCCTGCTCGCGCTTTCCGGCGTCTCCTCCGACTCCCGCGACATCGAGGCCGGCGCGAACAACGGCGACAAGAACTGCCAGATGGCGCTCGAGATGTTCTACTACCGCACCTCGCAGCTGATCGCCGAGATGGCTCAGTCCATGCACGGCTTCGACACCATGGCGTTCTCCGCGGGCATCGGCGAGAACTCCGCCACCATGCGCATGGGCGTCGCCAAGCAGCTCGAGTGGCTGGGCGTCAAGATCGACGAGAAGGCCAACGAGGTCCGCTCTGACGACCCCCGCGTCATCTCCACGCCCGACTCCAAGGTCAAGGTGCTCGTCGTCCCGACGAACGAGGAGCTTATGATTGCCCTCGACGTCGAGGAGCTCCTGGGCAAGTAGGACTTCCACGCTAAAGGCAAGACAAATGAGGGGGTGCGTGCCAACCGAGGCGGCACGCACCCCCTTTGCATGGCCCGGCGGCATCGAGGAATCGGGCCATGTGCGATTGGAGCCTACAGGGGCATGAGCGAGAAGGACCTCACGAACTTCTCGCCCGCGGGAAGCAGCGTCATGCCCCGCTTGTGCTCGAACTCGTCGTCCTCGTCGGTCGCCGTGGCGCAGCCGGTCCAGGGCTCGAGCGCCACGAACGGCGCGTCGTGCGCGGCGGACCAGACGCCCAGGTAGTCGAAGCCGTCGAAGTCGACCTGCATGCCGTGGCCGCTCGGGCCGACGAGGCGCACGGTGCGGTCGGGCACGTCCTCGAAGACGAGGGTGTCGACGTCGAAGGTGCGGTGCGTGAGCGGCAGGACGCTCGCGTCGCGCAGGAGCTCGAAGCGGTCGCCGAAGTCGAGCAGGCCGGTCGAGGTGTCGATGCGCGGGCTTGCGTACGTCCACGGGCGTGAGAACTCGAGGCGGTAGTCCGAGAAGGACTCGCCCCCGTCCTTGGCGACGGGCACGTTGAACGCGGGGTGGCCGCCGAGCACGAAGGGAAGCGTCTCGCTGCCGGTGTTCTCGACCTCGAACGTCTGGGTGAGGCGACCGTCGGAGGCCTGGTAGGTCATCGTGAGCCCGAAGTCGTAGGGGAACGCCTTGCGGGACTCCGCGCTCGAGTCGAGGCGGAAGGCGAGCGTGCCCTTGGGCGCGTCGAGCGGCGCGAACTCGAGGTTGCGGGCGAGCCCGTGGCGCTTGAGGATCACCTCGCCCTGGGCCGAGTGGGCACGGTCGTTCCTGATGTTGCCGACGATGGGGAAGAGCACGGGCGCCCTGCGCGGCCACCACGTCGGGTCCCCCTGCCAGAGGTACTCGGTACCGGACTTGGCGAGGCTCATGAGCTGGGCCCCCTTGGAGTCGACGGCAAACTCGATTCCGTCGCCGCCTTCGCGATAGAGCGTCACGTTCTTCTCCCTTCCTCGTGGTTGCCCACGATTATCCCATGCCACGTTTGCCTTGCCGCAAGGTTTGCGGCGAAATGCATGAGCAGAAGTGTCTGATATCGTTCATGTTAACTTTTTCAAGAAAGTTACAAGCCGTGTGCAATATAGTGATTTGTGAAGAGTCCATGTACGAATAGGGAGGTTAGGTTCTATGGTTATCGAAGAGTTGGCCAAGTATGGAATCAACCATACCGACGACAGGACCGTCGTCGATGGCTCGTGCGCCGCCCTTATCGAGAAGGCGCTGGAGCGCGGGGAGGGCACCCTCACCGAGACCTGGACCACTATCTGGACGATCTGAAGCAGCGCTGGCCGAACCTTCAGATTGTCGGCACCACCGCCCATCATGAGACCCGCATCGATCAGGTGGACTTCACCCGCCCCACCGTCATCATGATCGGCAACGAAACCATGGGACTCAACAAGGCGTTCAAGGAAAAGTGCGACGTGCTGGCCACCATTCCGATGAGCGCATGTTCGTCCGCGTCGTCGTTCAACGTCGGCTGCGCCGCGACGGTGTGCTTCTACGAAATCGTCCGCCAGCGGCTGTAAACGACAGGAGGCTGTTCGATCGGACAGCCTCCTGAACCTTTATTTCGGCGAAACCACGATATAGTGCCGCGCCCATTTGCCCGCCAGCCATTCCTCCACGGTGTAGTCCGGCAGATTCATGTTTCCCGGCGCGGGATCGCAGATGTGCACGCGGCCTGCTTCGATGTCCGCGATCAGGTTGTAATGCCCGCACTTCGTAAACGGCGAACCGGGCACCACGTTGGAAATGATCGCGTGACCCGCCGCAATCTCCGCCGCAGCGCGGTCGAATGACGCTTCGTCCACGATTTCCACCAGCTCCGCGTTCAGCCCGTACAGCTCCGCACAGGCCGGAAAGAACGAATCGTCGGTGCCGTGAATTCCATCGGGATCCCGGAAGCCGTGGGCATTGGACCAGTCGGCCAACACCGGTGGCAGCACCGCGCGGCGCAGCGCCGTGCTCACGGCCATGGCCATGC
>NZ_JBJEHW010000157.1:0-10305 GCF_051876455.1 Parafannyhessea sp. | reverse complement strand
CCGAGATCGAGTACGGCGACGAGGTCTCTCCCGCAATCTTCGTGCGCTTCCAGATGACCACGGTGCCCGAGGGCCTCGAGGCCTACAGGGACAACCTGTGGGTCGACATCTGGACCACGACCCCGTGGACCCTTCCCGCGGACGACTGCGTCATCCTGCACCCCGAGGCCGACTACGTCGCCGTCCTGGTCGACGGCCGCGCCGAGCTCATGGCGCAGGCCCTGGTGGAGAAGGACTGCGAGAAGTTCGGCTACGAGTCCTGGGAGCTCGCCAAGCGCCCGGACGGCTCCGTGTGGAGCATGACCGGCACCGAGCTCGTCCACAACAAGTACAAGCAGCCGATCTTTGGCGACCAGGGCGTCGAGGGCGAGTTCATCTACGCGGACTACGTCACGCTGGACGACGGCACCGGCATCGTGCACTCCGCTCCCGGCCACGGCGTGGACGACTACAACGCCGGCATGCGCTTCAACATCCCCGTGGTCATGCCCGTGGACGACGACGGAAACTTCTACAAGGGCGACGGCATGGGCACCGGCGGCCCCTGGTCCGGCATGAACGTGAACGACGCCAACCCGAAGATCATCGAGTGGCTGCAGGATCGCGGCACGCTGATCCTGCACGAGGACATCACGCACAGCTACCCGCACTGCTGGCGCTGCAAGCAGCCGGTCATCTTCCGCGCCACGAGCCAGTGGTTCGTGAGCATGGACAAGACCGGCCTGCGCCAGGAGGCCCTCGACGAGCTCGCCAAGGTCAAGTTCTACCCGGCGCACTCCCGCAACCGCATCACCTCGATGGTCGAGAACCGACCGGACTGGTGCATTTCTCGCCAGCGCAACTGGGGCGTGCCCATCCCGGCGTTCACGTGCGAGGACTGCGGCGAGACCGTCATGAACGACGACACGCTCGACGCCGTCATCAAGCTCTTCCGCGAGAAGGGCTCCGATGCCTGGTTCACCGAGGACCCCGCCAGCTACCTGGGCGACGCCTGCGTGTGCCCCAAGTGCGGCTCGCACCACCTCAAGGCGAACAAGGACATCCTCGACGTCTGGTGGGACTCCGGCGTCAGCCACACCGCCGTGTGCAAGCACCGCGACTACCTGCAGTTCCCCGCCGACATGTACCTCGAGGGCTCCGACCAGCACCGCGGCTGGTTCATGAGCTCGCTCATGACCTCCGTGGGCGCCTACGGCGTCGCGCCGTACAAGTCCATCGTGAGCCAGGGCTTCACGCTCGACGGCCAGGGCCGCAAGATGTCCAAGTCCCTCGGCAACGTCATCGACCCCAACAAGGTCTGCGCCAAGGACGGCGCCGACGTCCTTCGCCTGTGGCTCGCCTCCGTCGACACCTCCGTCGACGTCCCGTGCGACGAGACGATCCTCGGCCACGTGGGCGACGCCTACCGCAAGATCCGCAACACGCTGCGCTTCCTGCTCGGCGAGCTCGAGGGCCAGTTCGACCCCGCGACCGACGGCCTTCCCTTCGACGAGCTCGAGGCAAACGACAAGGTGACGCTCGCGCACGTGTGCGAGGTCCACGACGTCGTGACCAAGGCGTACTCCGAGTACCGCTTCAACGTGGTCTACAGGAACCTCTACGACCTGGTGACCGAGCTGTCCAACGGCTACCTCAACGCGACGAAGGACCGCACGTACTGCGGCGGCAGGGGCTCGCACGAGCGCCTCTCCGCCCAGACCACCTGGGCGCACATCCTGTCGATGCTCGTCCACGACCTGCAGCCGATCCTCGTCTACACCACCGACGAGATCATGGCGTACCTGCCCGAGTCCATGCGCGAGGGCCAGAAGTACGCTGCGCTCCTCGACTGGTACCAGAACCCCGTCGCGTCCGACGTGTACGAGAAGTACCTCCCCGCGTACCAGGCGCTCGCCGAGGCAAGGGGTGCCTTCACCAAGTCGTACGAGGAGGCGACCGCTGCCGGAACCATCACCGAGAAGACCACGCAGGCCGCGCGTGCCGAGCTCACGCTCCCGGCCGAGGCATACAGGACGCTCACGGAGGCCGGCTGCGACCTCGCGGAGGCGTTCGTGTGCTCCGAGGTCTGCGTGCACGAGGGCGATGAGCTCTCCTGCGAGGCGCTCCCCGCGAACGGCGAGAAGTGCCCGCGCTGCTGGAACTGGCGCGAGCTCGGCGAGGACGGCCTCTGCGAGAGGTGCCACGAGGTCGTCTCGAACCTTCCGACCGAGGAGTAGGCTGAGCCGTGGGAGAGACGAGCAGGCTGACGGCGCGCGGGTATCGCGCCATCTGGTTCTGGGTGGTGGCGTGCCTCGTGCTGGTGCTCGACCAGACGACCAAGCTCGCCGTCCGCTCCGTGATGAGCGTGGGCGAGCGGCGGGAGTTCATCCCGGGCGTCCTCGACCTTCTCTACGTGCGCAACGACGGCGCCGCGTTCAGCATCGGGCGCGGAGCCGGCGTGGTCTTCGTGGTCATCGCGGCGCTCGTGGTGGTGGGGGCGTTCCTGCTCGTCTGGAAGCAGGACCTGCCCCTGTCGCTCGTCGTCTCCATCGCCTGCGTCGCGGGCGGCGGCGTCGGGAACATGATCGACAGGCTGGTGGCGGGCTACGTCACGGACTTCCTCGCCACGACGTTCATCGACTTCCCGGTGTTCAACGTGGCGGACATCTTCGTAACGGTGGGCGTGGTCGTGTCGCTCATCGGATACAACCTATGGGACTCGCGGCGCGAGAAGGCGCGCGGGTAGGCAATTGGAATCTGGGGCGGGTCCTTGGGGCCCGCCCTTGCATTGGGGGTGCACGTGGCAAGGATCGTGAACGCGCTGGTCGGGCCGGAGTCCGACGGCATGCGGCTCGACGCGTTCCTCGCGTCGGTCGACGGCTGCCCGTCGCGCAGCGCCTGCGCGCGGCTCGTGGCCGATGGCGAGGTCACCATCAACACGACGCCCGCCACGTCAAAGAGCGAGTCCGTCTGCCTGGGCGACAGGGTGCAGGTCAGGCTTCCGGAGCCCGAGCCGGCGGATGGCGAGCTCGCGCCCAACCCCGACATCCCGCTCGACATCCGCTTCGAGGACCAGTACCTCATCGTGCTCTCCAAGCAGGCGGGACTCGTCTGCCACCCGAGCCCCGGCCACGTGGACGACACCCTGGCCAACGCGCTCGTGGCACATTGCGGGTACGGCCACCTCGGCATGCTCCAGGGCGACGACCGCCCGGGCATCGTGCACCGGCTCGACATGGACACGTCGGGGCTCATGGTGTGCGCGAAGGACGATGCCGTGCAGAAGTCCCTGCAGGACCTCATCCGCCTGCGCGTGCTCGACAGGCGCTACGTCACGCTTGTCCACGGCTACGTCGCGCCCGACTCGGGCACCATCACGACCGGCATCGCGCGCTCGCGCAGGGACCGCCTGCGCATGGCGGTCTCGGACGACCCCTCCGCGCGCGAGGCCATCACTACGTTCACGACGCTCGAGCGCTTCGAGGCCGGTCGCGTGGATGACGGCTACTCCCTGCTCGAGTGCCACCTCTACACGGGGCGCACCCACCAGATCCGCGTCCACATGCGCCACGTCGGCCACCCCTGCGTGGGCGACCAGCTCTACGGCCGCGGGGACGACCGCGCCAACATGGGCCTGCGCCGCCAGTTCCTCCACTCGTGGCACATCAGGTTCGACCACCCCGTTACTGGAGAGACCATCGAGCTTGCGGACTCGCTCCCTCCCGACCTCGCGCATGTACTAGAATCGCTCTCTGAGCGTTCCATGGGTCGCACCACGGCGGGCGAGAGGATCTGCCCCCAGCTGCTGGACCCGGGACGTGACTGAGGTCCGGATCCTACGGAAGGGGTGTGCGCTTGGAGCTGGCAAGACTCGGCACGTCGCCCATTGAGGTCTTCAACAGCATCGTGGGGATCTTCTTCACCGTTGCCTATTTCTACCAGGTCATCTATGCGATCTGGGCACTGTTCCGCGGCGAGGTGAAGCTTCCCGACGCCAAGAGGAACCACTCCTACGCCTTCGTCGTCGCCGCCCACAACGAGGAGGCGGTCATCGCGAACCTCGTCGAGTCCATCAAGGCGCAGCGCTACGACGGACTGATCGACTGCTACGTCGTGGCGGACGCGTGCACGGACGACACGGCCGAGGTCGCGCGCAGGGCGGGCGCCATCGTGTGGGAGAGGAACGACCTTGCCCGTCGCGGCAAGAGCTGGGTGCTCGACTTCGCCTTCGAGCGGCTCATGCGGGAGTGCCCCGGCAAGTACGAGGGATTCTTCATCATGGACGCGGACAACGTGATCCCGCCCGACTACGTCAGCATCATGAACAAGACGTTCGACCAGGGCTTCCTCGTGTGCACGAGCTACCGTAACTCCAAGAACTTCGACTCCAACTGGATCAGCGCGGGCTACTCCCTCTGGTTCCTTCGCGAGTCCCGCTACCTCAACAACGCGCGCATGCTCCTCGGCACGAGCTGCGCCATCTCGGGCTCCGGCTGGCTCGTGTCCGAGTCCATCATCAAGGGCATGAACGGCTGGCTCTTCCACACGCTCACGGAGGACCTGCAGTTCTCCGCATTCTGCAGCTCGCACGACATCCGCATCGGCTACGCCCCGGCGGAGTTCTACGACGAGCAGCCAACGGACTTCAAGACCTCGTGGACGCAGCGCATGAGGTGGTCGCGCGGCGCGTACGAGGTGCTCTTCTCCTATTGGCGCGACCTGCTGCGCGGCATCTTCAAGGGGCGCTCGTTCGCGTCGTTCGACATGCTCATGTGCATGTCTCCCGCCATGATCTGCACCGTGCTCTCCGTCTTCGTCAACATCGCGTACCTCATCATCGGCACCGCGAGCAGGGGCTACATCGCCACTCAGGGCGAACTTGGCTCGTGCGTGCGCTCCATCGTGACCACGCTCTTCTCGTCCTACCTGATGTTCTTCATCATGGGGCTCATCACCACGATCACGGAGCGGAAGAACATCCACTCCAGGAGCCGCTGGCGCGTGATCTCGAACATCTTCACGTTCCCGATCTTCGAGCTCACCTACATCCCCATCAACGTGATCGCGCTCTTCAAGAAGGTCGACTGGATCCCCGTCAAGCACGACATCGCCGTCGACTTTGATGAGGTGGTGAGTGAGGGCGCCAGTTAGGCCGCTCGTGCCGCAAGGTGTTACAATTTCTCAAAATCCATCGGCAAGCGCATGGGTTTCGTCCCGTCAGTGGTATCTGATGCAAAGGAGATTGCGTATGGCAACGTTCTTCAAGGAGGAGTCCCACACCTTCTCAGAGTACCTTCTCGTCCCGGGTTATTCCTCCCACGAGAACATTCCGGCTAACGTCTCGCTCGAGACCCCGCTCGTCAAGTTCAAGCGCGGCGAAGAGCCCGCCATCAAGATGCACATCCCCATGGTGTCGGCAGTCATGCAGGCCGTCTCCGGCCCGCGCCTGGCCATCGCCCTAGCCCAGCAGGGCGGCATCTCGTTCATCTACCAGTCGCAGACCCCCGAGGACGAGGCCGCGATGGTGCGCGAGGTCAAGACCTACAAGGCCGGCTTCGTCGTGTCCGACTCCACCCTCACGCCCGACATGACCCTGCAGGACGTGCTCGACATCCGCGACCGCACGGGCCACACCACCATGCCCGTCACCGACGACGGCACCCCGCACGGCAAGTTCTGCGGCATCGTGACCAGCCGTGACTACCGCGTATCGCGTGACGACCGCGGCAAGAAGGTCTCCGAGTTCATGACGCCGGCGTCCGAGTGCGTCACGACGGACACGAGCACTTCGCTCAAGATCTGCAACGACATCATCTGGGAGCACAAGATCAACACCCTGCCCGTGGTCGACAAGGACGGCAACCTGTCCTCGCTGGTCTTCCGCAAGGACTACGACTCCCACAAGTCCCGCCCGGACGAGCTGCTCGACGAGCACAAGCGCTACGTGGTCGGCGCCGGCATCAACACGCGCGACTACGCCGAGCGCGTGCCCCTGCTGGTCGAGGCCGGCGCGGACGTGCTCTGCATCGACTCCTCCGAAGGCTACTCCGAGTGGCAGAAGCTCACGCTCGACTGGATCCGCGAGCACTACGGCGACGCGGTCAAGGTCGGCGCGGGCAACGTCGTCGACGCCGACGGCTTCCGCTACCTCGCCGAGGCTGGCGCCGACTTCGTCAAGGTCGGCATCGGCGGTGGCTCCATCTGCATCACCCGCGAGCAGAAGGGCATCGGCCGCGGCCAGGCGTCCGCGCTGATCGACGTCTGCCGCGCGCGCGACGAGTACTACAAGGAGACGGGCGTCTACGTCCCCGTGTGCTCCGACGGCGGCATCGTGTACGACTACCACATGACCCTCGCGCTCGCGATGGGGGCCGACTTCCTGATGCTCGGCCGCTACTTCGCGCGCTTCGACGAGTCCCCCACGCGTCGCCTCAACGTCAACGGCAACTACGTCAAGGAGTACTGGGGCGAGGGCTCCGCGCGCGCCCGCAACTGGGCCCGCTACGACCTCGGCGGCTCCAAGAAGCTCTCGTTCGTCGAGGGCGTCGACTCCTACGTCCCCTACGCCGGCCCGCTGAAGGACAACGTGGAGCAGTCGCTCACCAAGGTCCGCTCGACGATGTGCAACTGCGGCGCGCTCACGCTCGCCGAGCTGCGCGACAAGGCCAGGATCACGCTCGTCTCGTCCACCTCGCTCGTCGAGGGCGGCGCACACGACGTCATACTCAAGGACTCCGACACGAGCACGAACTTCAGGTCGTAGCGCACGCGGAGCCTAGCCGCGCGCTGGCGCTTGATGTAGCATTGACCCACCGCCATAACCTAGTGTGGCGGTGGGTTTTTGTATGTCGACGCCCGCGCTGGATGGGCCTTGGGGTGATGAGCATGAAGAGTTGCGGTGTGGCAGAGAGGCTGGCCGCCATGAACGTGGAGTACGCCGCGGAGAAGGACTTCCCCGTCCCCCAGCCCGGCAAAGCGGAGTGCCATCAGAGCTATCTGCCCATCCAGCTGGACGCCGAGCAGCCCAGCGAGATGGAAATCCAGGATATGCTGGTGCGGATGGGCAAGACCGATCCGGCCATGCGCCTGAACTGCGGCTCCTGCGGCTACAATACCTGCCGTGAAAAGGCCATCGCCGTGATCCAGGGCAAGGCGGAAATGTCCATGTGCCTGCCCTACATGATGGAAAAGGCCGAGGGCCTGTCCGACGCCGTGGTGGTCAACTCCCCCAACGGCATTCTGGTGCTCAACGATGAGCTGGAAATCCAGAAAATCAACCCCGTGGCCTGCCGGATGCTCCTCGTGCGGGAGGAACGGGATGTGCTGGGCGAGCAGGTGATCCGGCTCATGGATCCCAACCTGTTCCGGAAGGTCCGGGACAAGGGCCGCCCCCTGAAGGAGGAGCACATTTACCTGGCGGAATATGACCGGTATGTGGACCGGATCATTCTGTATAAAAAAGACCTGCACCTGTTCATCTGCACCCTGCGGGATGTGACTGCGGATGTGCTGGCCCAGGAAAAGAAGATGGAGATCCGGCAGCAGGCCGTGGAGATGGCGGACGATGTGGCCAAGCGACAGCTGAAAATCGTGCAGGACATCGCGTTCCTGCTGGGCGAGACGGCGGCGGACACCCTGACGGCCATTGAACGACTGAAGGAGACGATATCCGATGAGTGATACCATGTATGCAGATATCGGCTATCAGAGCCTGCTCAAGAACGGGCAGTTCGTGTGCGGCGACCATGTGGAGCGCATCGACCGGGATGACGGCAGCGTGGTGCTGGTGCTGGCGGACGGCCTGGGCAGCGGCGTGCGGGCCTGCATCCTGTCCACCCTGACCTCCACGATCCTCTCCCGCCTGGTGGCGGAGAACATCCCCATTTCCACCTGCGTCCACGCGGTGGTGGAGGCCCTGCCCATCAGCTCCGTGCTCCAGCTGGCCTATTCCACCTTCACGGTGATCAACATTTCCCCCAGCGGCCGGGCGATTCTGATCCAGTATGACAATCCGGGCCTGATCCTGTTCCGGGACGGCAAGGAAAAGCCCATCCACTACCTCCAGACCACCATCGAGGAAAAGACCATCGAATCCGCGGAGATCCAGCTCCAGGAGGGGGATGTGCTGATGGTGTTCAGCGACGGGGCGGAAAACGCCGGCGTCGGCCCGGGCATGAGCTATGCCTACAGCTGGGGCCGGGACAATATCGCGGAATACATGGCCCCCTTCAGCCGGGTGGGCTTCTCAGCCAAGACCCTCAACACCATGTTCCTGGACGAGTGCAGCCGGCGCTACGGCGGCAAGCCCGGAGATGACACCACCTCCCTGACCGTGTGTATGCGTACCCGGAAGCAGGCGAACCTGCTCATTGGTCCCCCGGCCAACCGGGATGACGATGACAAGATGCTCTCGCTGTTTTTTGCCAAGCAGGGGCGGCACATTGTCTGCGGCGGCTCCACCGCCCGGCTGGCGGCCCAGTATCTGAACAAGCCCCTGACCGTGGTCATGAACCAGAAGGACACGGACGACGATATCCCGGCCATCGGCCGGATCGAAGGCGTGGACCTGGTCACCGAGGGCATCATCACCCTCCAGCGGGTGCTGGAATACGCAAAAAACTATCTGGAAGACAACAGCGCCTATACCCAGTGGTGCTATAAACGGGACGGCGCGGCGTTCATCGCCCGGATGCTGTTCGAGGAAGCCACGGATATCAACTTCTTCGTGGGCCGGGCGGCCAACCCCGCCCACCAGAGTCCCGATCTTCCCATCAATTTCAGCACGAAAATGCAGATCGTGTATGAACTGTCCGAGTGTCTGAAGAAGATGGGGAAAACCATCCGTGTCAGTTATTTCTAAGGAGGCCCTCAGATGAGAAAGTTTGATACCCAGGTGCAGCTGCTGAAATACAAGGTGCTCCGGGAAGTGGCCCGGGCAGAGTGGGAGGACCGGCTGGATCAGGCGGTGTTCGACATTCCCAAACTCATTGCCCCCGGCCCCCATTCCACCATGCGCTGCTGCATTTACAAGGAGCGGGCCATCGTCAGCGAGCGGATTCACATGGCCATGGGCGGCAATCCGGACAATCCCAATGCCATCGAGGTCCTGTCCATCGCCTGCGATGAGTGTCCCACCAGCGGCTATGCGGTCACGGAGATCTGCCGGGGCTGTCTGGCCCACCGGTGCCAGGACGCCTGCCCCAAGGGGGCCATCAACTTCAAAAATGACCAGCACGCGGTGATCGACAAGACCAAATGCGTCAACTGCGGCCTGTGCGCCAAAGCCTGCCCCTATTCCGCCATCGTGGACCGGAAACGCCCCTGTGAGAACGCCTGCAAGATCAAGGCCATCTCCATGGCGCCCACCGGCGAGGCCCAGATCGACAACAGCAAGTGCATCTCCTGCGGCGCGTGCAGCTATCAGTGCCCCTTCGGCGCCATTATGGACAAGTCCTACATCGTGGATGTGGTCCGGATTCTGAAGGACAGCGCCAGAGAGAATGTGCGGGTCTACGCGGTGATTGCCCCGTCCATCTCCAGCCAGTTCTCCTATGCCAAACTGGGTCAGGTGGTCAGCGGCATCAAGGCCCTGGGCTTCCACACGGTGGTGGAGGCCGCCCTGGGCGCGGATATCGTGGCCTGGGACGAATCCGCCGAACTGGAGGAAAAGGGGCTGCTCACCAGCTCCTGCTGCCCCGCCTTCGTGGAGTACATCGCCAAGTCCTTCCCGGAGCTGCAGGACAAGGTGTCCCACAATCCCTCCCCCATGGCGGCCATCGCCAAATACATCAAATCCACCGATCCCACCGGCAAGGTGGTGTTCATCGGCCCCTGCACCGCCAAGAAAAACGAGTTCCGGAAGGAGAGCGTCCGCCCCTGGGTGGACAGCGTGCTGACCTTCGAGGAGCTGCAGGCCCTGTTTGACAGCCGGGATCTGGAGATCAGCACCCTGCCCGAGGATGTGCTGGACAACGCCTCCTACTACGGCCGGATTTTCGCCCGCAGCGGCGGCCTTTCCGAGGCCGTGGCCCAGGCCTTCTCCGAGAAGGGCAGCGACTTCCAGGCCAAACCCGTGGTCTGCTCCGGCATCGAGGAGTGCCGCATGGCGCTGATGAAGCTGTCCCGGGGCATCGGGGACTTCAACTTCATCGAGGGCATGGCCTGCGTCAACGGCTGCATCAACGGCGCCGGCTGCGTGACCCACGGGGCGAAGAACAAGAGCGAGGTGGACAAATACGGCCGGGAGGCCATGGAAAAGACCATCTCCGACGCCATCAGCATGCTGAAATAAATCTGATTGCTTACTTTCATTTCCCTTTTTTCCTT
>NZ_JBJEHW010000156.1:0-10426 GCF_051876455.1 Parafannyhessea sp. | reverse complement strand
GACCAGCTCAAGGCCGAGGGCGAGGAGGACCGCTTCCTCATGGGCTTCGAGGAGTCCTACGGCTACCTGGTGGGCACGCACGCCCGCGACAAGGACGCCATCGTCGCGACCGAGATGTGCGTCGAGATGGCGGCCTACTACGCCGAGCGCGGCATGGACCTCTACGAGGCCATGGAGGAGCTGTACAAGAAGTACGGCTACTACCTCAACGGCACCGTCAACTCCATGTTCCCCGGCGAGTCCGGCGCCAAGCGCATGGCACAGATCATGGACGGCCTGCGCAAGGATTCCCTCAAGGAGGTCGCGGGCTACAAGGTCACCGGCGTGACCGACTTCGCCACCGCGCCCGAAATGCCGCGCGTCTCCGGCCTGCAGAAGGAGGCACCGCAGAACCTGCCCGCCGCCAACGTGATCGAGTACCGCCTCGAGGGCGACAACAAGGTCATCTTCCGTCCGTCCGGCACCGAGCCCAAGGTCAAGGCGTACCTGTTCGCCAAGGGCGCCACGCGCGCCGACGCCGAGGCCATCCGCGCCAAGCTGCAGGAGGCCGCGGAGAACATCCTGAAGTAGCGGCCGGGAGCACGGCCGACGCCTCCACTCACGCGGGCGAGAAGAACACGCTCGGGGTCCGGTCCCATACGGGGCCGGACCCCTTTTTCGTCGCGGCGGGGGAGAGGGACGCGACGCCGTCGTCGGGACTGCGTCCCAAGCCGCGGCAAGCAAAGCCCCCGGGCACCGGCTGGCTTGGCCGTTGCCCGGGGGCTGCTGTCACGAGGCCGTTCTTCTCGCCTGGCTACGAGCTCGTGGACGTGAGCGCGTACATGTCGGACGCGTTGGCCGCGATGGTGCCCGCCGCCCACGTGTGCGTGCTTGCGGACGTGCTGTCAGGGTCGTACATGCTCACGGAGCCGTCGCTGTTGGAGCTCATCACAAGGGCCCAGTGCGCGTAAGGCGTGGTGAAGCCGGCCTTGAGCTCGACGATCGCGACGCCGCCGTTGCCCAGCACGAGCGTGATGTTGTTCGCGGAGGCCGTGTACTGGTTGACGGTGAGGCCGATCTTCTTGCCGACCTCGGTAAAGAACTTCGCCGTCGTGCCCGTCTGCTTGTCCGTGTACTTTCCGCTGGTCGCGAGCTTGGCGAGCACGCTCGGCGTCTGGTCGTTCTTGCCCGTGAGCCCCATGTACGCCATGGAGAGCGACGTGGGCCCGGAGCCCGTCACGCCCATGACGCTGCCGGCGTAGCTCACGTAGCCCCAGCGGGTGTCCCAGTCGTACAGCAGGGGATAGGAGCCCTTCTCGGTACCGTCGCTGTAGGCCTTGGCGGTCGACTTGGCGGAAAGCGCGCCCTTGACGAAGGAGATCGCCGTCGGCTCGCGCATGGCCAGCTCCACCAGCCGCGAGTCGGAGTACTCGTTGGCGTGCGCCGCGATCCAGTCGAGCCCGTCGGCCTGGTCGAGCGAGGTCTTGAGCTTCTTGGTGAGCGCCTCGGACGTGCCGGCCTCCACGCGCTTGTCGACGGAGTTGACGGCCTTCTTGCTCGTGGTCGTCGCCTGCGTGGAGGCGGACTTGCTGGAGCAGCCCCTCACGCAGCTGCTGATGCCAAAGATCAGCAGGATCAGGATGACGACCCCGCCCACCAGGAAGGCGAGCTCGCGGTTGCTGATGCCAAAGCGCCCGAGGATGCCGCTGCGCCGACGCCCCCGGCCCATGCCGTTGTGGACGTTGAGGCCCGCGTCGTGCCCGCTGATGGTGCGGTAGTTCCGGTTGCTGCGGTAGGGAGAGCGGCTCTCGCGCCGGCGCGGCTCGCTCAGGTGCGCCCTGCTCGACTGGTATTCCCGCGAGGTGCGGGCGTCCTGCGGTGCATAACCGCGTCCCGACGAGCCGTGGGAGCGGTTGCTGTTGCTGTACGGCATGTCTTGCCCCTCTTGATGCATTAAGATGCGACGAATGCGACATAGCTGCTGCCTGTGACCCATCTTATTGCACATGTCTAGTGCTGGATACCCAAAAATGGGGAGTGGATGTGCATAGCGTCCTCGGCGGGCAAAATGCGTTTGCGGTGGCCATTGGCGCGATTAGTAAAAGTGCCCGTGAGACGCCGTTTGAAAAATATTCCTGCCACTCGCGTGCCGATTATTCATCTATGTTGACTTTTATCTAATATTAATTTAACTTGATACACGATATCGAAAACGAGCCTGCCCAAAGGCAGACTAGGTGCCTACGTACACGTGGAGGCCAGGCGTATGGTAAAGAGACGCAACAACAGGCAGGACGCCATCAGGGACATCGTCCGCGGCAAGTCGATCCGCACCCAGCGCGCCCTCGTCGACGAGCTTCAGGCCATCGGCTTCAACTGCACGCAGGCGACGGTCTCGCGCGACATCGCGGACATGGGCCTGCGCAAGCTGTCGGAGGGCATCTACGTGCTGGCGGAGGACCTCCACCTGCAGCGCATGGTGTCCGAGTTCGTCCTGAGCGTCGACCGCGCGGACAACCTCGTGATCATCAAGTCGCAGCCCGGCACGGCGCCGGGCGTGGCGGCCGCCGTCGACGCGGCGTCCCTGCCCGAGGTCAAGGGCTCCGTCGCCGGCAACGACACGGTGCTCGTGGTCTCCGGCTGCGCCGAGGCCGCCCAGGACCTGGTGAACCTCGTCAACAAGCTGCGCGACGCCAAGAAGTAGCTCCATCGCATGGGCGCGGCGGGGGAGTGTCGGCCCGGCGCGCCATCGAGCCAGTCTCACGTACCATTGCAAACAAGGACGCGGGCGAGAAGGTCGTTCTTCTCGCCCGCGTCCCTTTTGTCATGCGGTGGCGTATATGCCGTAGCGGCCCGCGCTACTGGCCGCCGCCCGTCGTGTCGGTGGTCGTGGTGGTGTCCGCGCCCTCGCCGCCGGTCCCGCCGGTGCCCGTGCCACCCGTCGCGGTGGTGCCCGTCGTGCCGGTGTCGGTCGTCGTGTCGCCGGTCCCGCCGTAGTTGTTCGTCGAGTTCGTGGTGGTCGTCGTGGTCGTCGTGTTGGTGTAGCCGGTGGAGGTGCCCGTCGACTTGTAGCTCGTGTACGACTTGGAGGACGAGCTGGCGGTCGCCTTGAACTTCCACGTGCTGTTGGCCTTGTACGTCACGGTCTCGTTGCTGGTCGGGAACTCCTTGCGGGCCTGGCCGGCCAGGGCGGAGTTGATGAAGTCCACGAAGATGGGTACGGACGTGGTGGCCGGGTGGGCCGTGGCGCCGTTCACGTAGACCGTGGCCTCGTCGGTGTAGCCGCACCAGACCGCGACGGAGAGCTGCGGGGTGATGCCGCAGAACCAGAGGTCGCGCGCGTCCTCGGTCGTGCCGGTCTTGCCGGCGACCGGCTGGTCCACCTTGAGCGTGCTCGACACGACGCTCGCGGTGCCGCCCGTGGAGACGACGCCCTTCATCACGTCGATGGCGGCGTCGGCCACGGCGGTGGAGAAGACCTGCTTGGCGCTGTCCTTGTGCTTGTAGACCACGTTGCCGTTGCGGTCCTCGATCTTGGTGATCGCCACGGAGTCGCGGTGCTTGCCGCCGGAGGCCACGGTCGCGTAGCCCTCGGCCATCTGGACAACGGGGATGCCCACGGTGCCGAGCGTGATGGAGTCGTACGCGGGGATGTCCACGTCGACGCCCATGGCCTTGGCCATGGCGGCCACCTTGCTCGCGCCGACGGCCTGGATCACCTGGACGAAGCCCGTGTTGGAGGACACGGCGAACGCCTTGGCGAGCGTGATGGTGCCGTAGTCCGTGTGGTTGAAGTTGGAGACGCTCCACGTGGGCGAGGCCTGCAGCGGCGAGTTGCAGTTGATGTATATCTGCGGGTTCATGCCCTCGTTAAGCGCCGTGCAGAGCGTGTACGTCTTGAAGCTGGAGCCTGGCTGGCGCTCTGCCTGCGTGGCAAGGTTGTACTTGTTCGTGTTGTAGTCGCGGCCGCCCACCATGGCCTTGATGTAGCCGGTGCTGGGGTCGATGGCCACGAGCGCGGACTGCAGCTTGTCGTTGTTGAAGCTCTCGAGGTTCTTCTTGACGGAGTCCTCGGCCGCCGCCTGGATGCTCGGGTCGATCGTGGTGTAGACCTTGAGGCCACCCTGGAGGATCGTGTCGGAGTCGAAGTCCTTCTCGAGCAGGGTCTTGACGTAGTCCGTGAAGTACGGGTACTTGCCCGTGTTGTCCGTGAGCGTGCCGGGGTTGGTGACGAGGTCCTCCTTCTTGGCGGCCTCGCACTGCTTCTTGGTGATGTCGCCGGCCGCGTACATGCGGTCGAGCACGATGTTGCGGCGCTTCTTGGCGGCGGTGGGGTTCTTGATGGGGTCGTACACGGAGGGCGACTGCGGCAGGCCGCAGATGGTCGCGGCCTCGGCCAGCGTGAGGTCCTTGGCGTGCTTGTTGAAGTACGTGATGGATGCGGCCTCGATGCCGTAAGCGCTGTGGCCGAAGTAGATCGTGTTGAGGTACATGTTGAGGATCTGCTTCTTGGTGTACATCTTCTCCATCTGGATGGCGATGTACGCCTCGCGCACCTTGCGCTTGATCGTCATGTCGAACTGCTCTTTGGACAGGACGGTGTTCCTGACCAGCTGCTGCGTGATGGTGGAGGCGCCCTCGGAGCCGCCGCCCAGCTGCACCGCGATGGCGCGCAGGATGCCCTGCGGGTCCACGCCGTGGTGCTGGTAGAAGCGGACGTCCTCCGTGTCCACGATGGCCTCGAGCGCGTACTTGGAGATCGCGCTGTTCTTGACGCTGCGGCGGTTCTGCAGGTAGTACTCCGCGATGGTCGAGCCGTCGGAGGCGTAGACCGTCGTGGGCTCCGCCACCAGGTACGCGTCGGCCGAGGTGTAGTCGGGCAGGTCCTTGAGCCAGTTGCTCACCACCGTGCCCAGCGACGCGAAGAGCGCCAGCGTCAGGAGCGCGACAAAGCCAAAGAAGCCCGCGATGCCAAAGCCCACCGCATGGGTGCTCGCATGCTTGTGCGCCCTGCGTGTGCGAATGCTCATATACCCCTCCCGGGAAATCGGTGCAGACAGAATAATTATAAGAGAGTCGCCCCAGATTGGCTTTAAGGCTGGAATCTAGGCGAGAAGAACAAACTCCAAGGTGCGGCCCGTGCGGGATGCGGCCCGGGTGGGCTGGCACGCATGGTACGCGCGGGCGGGGACATATATTGGTGCGATTCGTCTGGCCCCACCATCCCGCCAAACACGGGGACCAAGGTGCGCTATCCTTAACGCATCTGTCTCAGCACCGACGCGCGGTCCTTCTCGGCCGCCGTAGAGGGCGCTGCCGATCGGGCCCGCGGCCCAAGGAGGATTCAAGTTGCTACCCGTTGACGAACAGCTCAAGGTCATTCTTTCCGGCACCATGCAGGTGGTGCCCCTGGACGAGCTCAAGAAGAAGCTCGAGAAGGGCACGCCCCTCAACATCAAGCTGGGCGTGGACCCCACGAGCCCCGACCTGCACCTGGGCCACGCGGTGCCGCTGCGCAAGATGCGCCAGTTCCAGGACCTGGGCCACAACGTGACGCTCATCATCGGCAACGGCACGGCGCTCATCGGCGACCCGTCCGGCCGCGACAGCACCCGCCCGCCCCTCACGGAGGAGCAGGTCGAGGCCAACGCCCAGACCTACGTTGCCCAGGCCATGAAGATCTTGGACCCCGAGCGCACGAAGGTCGTGCACAACGGCGACTGGATCAAGCCGATGACGCTCGACAAGATGCTGGGCCTCATGAGCAAGTTCAACGTGGCCCGCATCCTGGAGCGCGAGGACTTCCACAACCGCTACACCAACGGCCAGTCCATCGCCCTGCACGAGTTCATCTACCCGGTGCTGCAGGCGTACGACTCCGTGATGGTGAAGGCCGACCTCGAGATGGGCGGAAACGACCAGATCTTCAACCTGCTCGCGGGCCGCGACCTCATGCGCGACATGGGGATGGAGCCCCAGGTGGCGCTGACCATGCCGCTGCTGGAGGGCCTCGACGGCCACAAGAAGATGTCCAAGAGCTACCACAACTACGTGGGCCTCACGGACGAGCCGGCGGACATGTACGGCAAGCTCATGTCCATCGCGGACGAGATGGTGCCGCGCTACTTCCGCCTGTGCTCCACGCTGCCCGTGGACGAGGTCGACAAGATCGACGCCGCCTTTGCGGACGGCACGGCCGACCCGTACAAGCTCAAGCGCGAGCTCGCCCGCAACATCGTGGACCTGTACCACGGCGAGGGCGAGGGCCAGAAGGCTGAGGCCGCGTTTGACGCGCAGTTCAAGAAGAACCAGGTGCCCGACGACATCAAGGAGTTCCCGATCTCGCTGGTGCAGCCCAACGACGAGGGCAAGGTCTACCTGGCCAAGCTCCTGGCTGACGTCGAGATCGCGAAGTCCGCGGGCGAGGGTCGTCGCCTGATCGACGGCGGTGGCGTCAAGATCGACGGCAAGGCAGTCCCCGCCAAGAGCTACAACGTGGATCCCGTGCTCTTCTCGCCCGGCTGCGTCCTGCAGTCCGGCAAGCGCCACTGGGCGAGGCTGGTGTAGGCCCGTTGGCGTTTAGGGACACGCACGACGTCCCGGAGCTCCTGGCGCCCGCCGGGGGCCCGGGACCCTTCAGGGCGGCGCTCGCCGCCGGGGCCGACGCGATCTTCTGCGGCCTGGGAAGCGACTTCAACGCCCGTCGCGGCGCGGACAACTTCACGTACCAGACGTTTGCCGAGGCGTGCCGCGAGGCGCACCTGGCCGGCGCGCGCGTGTACGTGACGCAGAACGTTGTCATCAAGACCGGCGAGATGCCCAAGGCGCTGGCGCTGGTGCGCAAGGCCTGGCTGCTGGGCGCGGACGGCTTCATCATCCAGGACTGGGGCCTGCTCGCGGAGGTGCGCAGGTTCTGGCCGCAGATCGAGTGCCACATATCCACGCAGGCCAACGTGCACGACGCGCGCGCCGTGCGCTGGTGCGGCGAGCTGGGCGCGGAGCGCGTGACGCTCTCGCGCGAGCTGAGCGTGGCGGAGATTGCGACCATCGCGCGCGAGGGCGTGGAGCTCGAGGGCTTTGGCCACGGGGCGCTGTGCTTCTGCTACTCCGGCGTGTGCATGCTGAGCTCGCTCAGCGGTGTCAGGAGCGCGAACCGCGGCCTGTGCGCGCAGCCATGCCGTCTGCCGTACGACCTGGTGGACGAGAAGGGCAACGTCGTGGGCGGCGCCGCGGGCGTGCGGCCGCTGTGTCCCAAGGACTTCTGCACCATTGACGACCTGCGCCGACTGCGCGACGCTGGTCTGGGCTCGCTCAAGGTCGAGGGCCGCATGAAGGCCCCGGACTACGTGTACTCCGTCATATCCGCCTACCGCGCGCGGCTGGACGACCTGGCCGCGGGCCGCGAGCCCTCCGACGCGGACGAGGCTGCGCGCCACCGCACGCTGCGGCGCGCCTTCAACCGCGACTTCACCAACAGCTACCTGGACGGCCGCTCGGACAGCGACATGATGAGCTACGACCGCTCCAACAACCGCGGCGAGCTGGTGGGCACCGTGGTGGCCAGCCGCGACCTGGGCAGCGCCAAGGTCCGCCGCGGCGGCGGCAGGGGAGGGCGCGACCGCTTCCGCACCGTCACGATGGCGGAGGTGGACGTGCGCCTGGACGCCCCCGTGGGTGCGGGCGACCTGCTGGAGGTGCGTCCCACGGACGACCCCTCGCAGTTCCTCACGTCCCACGCGCGCGAGGACGCCCGCCCCGGCAGCGTGATCACGCTCGACTGCGCGCGCCCGATGGCGCCTGGCTGCCCGGTGCGCGTGATTCGCTCCAAGGCCGCGATGGACGTGGCGGAGCGCGCGGCCAAGGGCGACCTGCGCCGCCGCCTTCCCGTGAGGGTGACGGTCGAGGCGCGCCTGGGCCAGCCGTTCGCCGTGACGTTGACGACCGCCGTGCCGATGCCCGGCGGCGAGGTGACCGCGCGTGCGGAGGGCTTTGTGGTGGAGCCCGCCCGGACCAAGGCCGTGACCAGGGAGGACCTTGCCGAGCATGTGGGCCGCATGGGCACGAGCCCCTTTGAGCCAGCCTCGATTGAGGTCACGCTCGACGAGGGCGTGGGCATGTCCTTCTCGGCCGTGCACAAGGTCCGCGCGCAGGCGTGCGACCTCCTTGAGCAGGCGATCCTCGAGCCGACGGGCGAGAAGGCCCGCGGCCTTGGCTTGGCGCGCGTGCCGGATGCGGCGGCGCTCGCGGGTGCGCTGGACGAGGCGCGCTCGCGCGTGCGCGCCGGACTGGCGCGGGAGGCCGCGGCCGGACGCACGGACGTGACTGCTCCGGAGGGCGAGGTGTGCGCCCTGGTGCCGACGCCCGAGGTGGCCGCCGCCGCGCTCGCGGCCGGTGCCACGAGGCTGTACGCCACGCCGGAGGCGCTCGACGTCGCAGCCGCTGCCGGCACGGCGTGGCCGGGCGGGCGCGAGCCCATCGCATGGTTGGACGAGGTCTGCCGCGAGATCGATCACGACCGCCTGGACCCGCGCGTGGAGGCCGGCAAGCCGTGCGGCGTGGGCAACGTGTCAGAGCTGGTGCTCGCGCGCGAGCGCGGCGCGCTTGCCGAGGTCAGGCCCTGCATCCCGGTGCACAACCCCAGCTGCCTCGCGGCGCTGGAGGAGGCTGGCGCCTGCGGCGTGTGGCTGTCCCCGGAGCTCACGCTCGAGGAGGCCTGCGAGCTGGCGGCCAGTGCCGACGTGCCCGTTGGCCTGGTGGTGAGCGGTCGCACACGCGCCATGACCAGCGAGCACTGCGTGCTCCAGGTGGCCGACCGCTGCATCCACGACTGCGCCCGCTGCGCGCTGCGCCGCCGCCGGCTGTCGCTCCGCCAGCGTGACGGGTCGCTGCTGCCCGTGCGCACGGACCTCACCGGCCGCAGCCACATATATGCCGCGCGTCCGCTGGACGCCACGCCGCAGGTGTCCGAGCTCCTGCACGCCGGTATCTCGCGCTTCATGGTCGACTGCACGCTCATGACCCCCGCGGAGGCATCAGCCCAGGTCAAGAGGGCCGTTGCCGCGCTTGCCGCCGCACGGGCCGGTCGTACGCCTGCGCCGCGCGCGAAGGGCGCAACGTCCGGCCACCTGTTCCAGGGCGTGGAGTAGCGCTAGCGCCGCGGGCCGCGTCCGTGGTGCGGCTCCCGCCGCGTGGCCCTGGCGCCACGCCCGCGCGAAAAGACTTTGTGCAGGGATGGTATTCCCGCGCCACAATGGGTAGACTTGTCATCAATTGCAAGTAGCGTGGTGGGAATTAAACTGCCGGCAGGCGCCGGCCCGCCGCGGCAGGAAGGGAAGTGCCAGATGGCAGAGAACACTGACGAGAAGAACACCCAGGCGGGCGCCGACGCCGCCCCGGAGCAGGAGCAGAAGGGCCCCAACCGCGAGCTGCTGGAGGCCACGATCGACGTGATCCGCCAGAGCCTGCAGGCCGACGGTGGCGACGTCGTGCTCGTGAACTGCACCGACGACGGCGTCGTCACGCTCGAGATGCAGGGTGCCTGCGCGGGCTGCCCGCTCTCGACCTACGACATGAGCGAGGGCATCGAGCGCATCCTGAAGGAGCACGTGCCCGGCGTCACCAAGGTCGAGCCCGCGATGGCGTGGTAGTCCTTCTCGCCCAAGGGCCCTTGGCCCTGGCCAAAGGCATATGCTAGACAGGAACGTTTTGTGTGGCGCGACCCTGGCGCGAGGCACTGGGGCCGCGCGCTTGTGGAAGTGGCCAGAAGGAAGATCGCATGTGGCTTAACGAGCTGTATCACCACCTCAACCCGATCGCGCTGCAGATCGGGCCCCTCGCCATCCGCTGGTACGGGCTCGCGTACTTCTTTGGGCTGCTGCTTGCGGCCGTGGTGATCCACCGCGTGGCGCGGCACTGGGACATCGAGCTTTCCGTGGACGACCTCACGACCGTGATGGTGGGCATCGCGTTTGGCCTCATCCTGGGCGCGCGCCTCTTTTACGTGGTGTTCTACGGCGACGGCTACTACCTTGCGCACCCCATCAAGATCCTGGCCTTTAACGAGGGCGGCATGAGCTTCCACGGCGGCCTGGTGGGCGCGATCGTGGGCGGCTCGCTCACCTGCAGGAAGCTGGGGATCTCCGTCCTCACCATGTGCGACCTTGCTGCGATCGGCGCGCCCATCGGCCTCTTCTTTGGCCGCTGCGCCAACTTTGTGAACGGCGAGCTGTGGGGCAAGCCCACCAACCTGCCGTGGGGCGTCATGTTTGACAAGACGGGCGGCGGCGCCGTGTACCGTCACCCGTCGCAGCTGTACGAGGCCCTGCTCGAGGGCGTCGTGCTGTTTATCATCCTGTTCGCGCTGTCGCGCAAGAACAACCCGCCGCGTCCGCAGGGCACGTTCATCGGCACGTTCCTGGCGTGCTACGGCGTGTTCCGCTTCCTGATC
>NZ_JBJEHW010000155.1:0-10466 GCF_051876455.1 Parafannyhessea sp. | reverse complement strand
GCTCACCCGCGCCCGCGAGGCGCTCATCGTGGGCTGCAACGTGTCCACGAGCAAGAAGGCCGAGGCGAAGCCCGAGCTCGCGATCGGCTTCCTGAACGCCCTGGTGCCCTCGGGCATCGCTGCGCCGGGGGAGCGCCTGCTGCGCCTCGACGTGGGCGACGGCCCGGACGACCCGCTCGACGTGTCCCTGCGCGTGATCGACGTGGAGAAGGAGGACGGCGCGTTCACGGTGGACTCCGCGGGCTCGCTCGAGGGCGTGGACGGCACGTTTGACGATGCCGACCAGGACTTGCAGGACGCGGCCGACGGCACCGGCGGCGCCGCCGCGCCCGCGACCTATGACATCTATGCGAGCGAGGCCGACCCCTCCACGTCGCGCGTCGCGTTCTGGAAGCCCCGCGAGGGCGTGTGCAGCTTCTCGAGCGCGCACGAGCTCATGCGGGAGCGCTTTGCGGAGGCCGCCCCCACGGGCGAGAAGGACGACGCCTCGCCCGAGGGCGCCAACCTGGGGAGGCCCGTCGCCGTGCGGGTCCCGACCCGCGTCGAGCGCGACGCGGAGCAGGAGGGCGCGCCCGTGACGGACGACGAGGACCGCGCCACGAACTTTGGCTCGGCCTTCCACGAGCTGGCGCAGTGCCTGGTGGAGCTGGGCAGCGGTGCCGACGACCCGCTCGCCGTGCGCCTGCCCGACGCCCGCATCGAGGCGACGGCGGACCTCTGGCGACTCTCGCCCCGCAACCGCACCCGCCTGAGGCAGGCACTCGGGCGATGGAGCGGCTCGGCCGTGCGCGCGGAGGCGCTGTCACACACGACCGTCCGCGCCGAGGTCCCGTTCTTCTCCGCCGCGGACTCCGAGTTTGGGTCGTACGTGGAGGGTGCGATCGACCTTCTGGCCACGGACCCCGGCTCGCGCGGGGTGTTCCTGGTTGACTACAAGACGGGCGACCGCGGGCTTTCGGCCGCGCAGATTCGCGCCCGCCACGAGATGCAGGCCAACTTCTACGCGTCGGTGCTGATGGCGCAGGGGTTCGAGGCGGTGGAGTGCCGCTTTGTGTGCGTGGAGCTCGAGGACGCGGACGCGCCCGGCGAGCCGTTCTGCGCGCGGTACCGCTTCGATGCGGAACATCGCCCTCGCATTTAGCTGCGACCCGGCGTGCCGGACTTGTGGACGGAATCTGGAGTGGCGCCACATTCTGCGTGTCCTCGCTGACCTGCGGATACTCACTGTGGGCCAGCGGGGGCGCAGCTCAGGGGGCGTGTTCGATGATAGAACACGTGTTCTTCTCGCCCGCGCGGGCCGCCCGCGTGGGGTATGATGGTGCCCTAAAACGAGGACTTGCCAACGGAGGTTGCACATGGCTTTCGTCCACCTTCACAACCACTCGGACTTCTCCATCCTGGACGGCGCGACGCGCATCCCGGACATGGTCAAGCGCGCCGTGGACCTGGGGATGCCCGCCGTGTCCATCACGGACCACGGCTACATGTTTGGCGTGCCGGAGCTCGACCTGGAGTGCCGCAAGTACAACGACGGCCAGAAGAACATGAAGCAGTGGCGCCACGACGTGGAGTGCTTCAAGAAGGAGTGGAAGCTCGAGGAGCCGGACCCGGACGCGGACGACGCGGACTACTTCGACCGCGTGCACGACCAGTGGGCCTCGGACGTCGACGTGTGGGAGAAGAGCGGGCACGACCTCTCGGCGGTCGAGGCCAACCGCCCGCGCCTCAAGATCAAGCCGATCTTTGGCTGCGAGGCGTACTTCATACCCGGCGACCACGTGGAGCGCGGCCACCGCGAGAAGCGCTACCACCTCATCCTGCTGGCCAAGAACTCGACCGGCTATCACAACCTGATCAAGTGCATGTCGGAGGCCGCCGGCCACGAGATGATGTACTACGGCAAGCCGCACACGGTCTTCAGCATGCTCGAGCGCTACCACGAGGGCATCATCTGCCAGAGCGCCTGCGTGCAGGGCATCATCCAGCAGTGCGTGCTCGACGGACAGTTCGACGAGGCGCGCGACTGGACGCGCAAGTTCCACGGCCTGTTTGGCGACGACTTCTACATGGAGATCCAGGACCACGGGCTCACGTTCCGCAACGGCTGGGACGACCGCAAGCTCGACGAGTACCTGGTCAAGCTCGCGCACGAGGAGGGCATCAAGGTCGTCTGCACCAACGACTTCCACTACCTCACGCGCGACGACGCGCCCACGCAGGACATCCTCTCGTGCATCGGCAAGGCGACCACGCTTGATGACCCCAATCGCATGCGCATGGAGGGCACCGAGTTCTACATGAAGAGCGAGGAGGAGATGCGCGAGCTCTTCTCGTGGTGCCCCGAGGCCGCGGACACGACGCTCGAGATCGCGGACAAGTGCAACTTCGAGCTCGATTGGTCGAGCATGTACCTGCCCGAGTACCCTGGCCTCCGTCCCGGCGAGACGGCCGAGCAGCGCTTCCGCGAGGAGTGCGAGAAGGGCCTCGCGCGCCGCTACGGCGAGGACTGGCGCAACGTCACCATCGGCGACTGGAACGTCAAGGACCGCTTCGAGCACGAGTACAAGATCATCACGGAGAAGGGCTTCGCGAACTACTTCCTGATCGTCCAGGACTACGTGCAGTGGGCCAAGGACAACGGCATCGGCGTCGGCCCGGGCCGTGGCTCCGCGGCGGGCGCCATCGTCGCGTACGCCATGAACATCACGAACTTCGACCCGCTCGAGAACGGGCTCATGTTCGAGAGGTTCCTCTCGCCCCAGCGTACCGAGATGCCCGATATCGACATGGACTTCGACGACGAGCACCTGCAGGACGTCCTGCAGCACGTGCGCGACGTCTACGGCGAGGACCACGTCTGCAAGGTCATCACGTACTCGACCATCAAGGCGAAGCAGGCCATCAACGACGCGAACCGCGTGCTGGGCTTCCCGGTCTTCATGGGTCAGAAGCTCTCGAAGATGCTGTCGAACGACCCCAAGCTCACGCTGCCCAACGCCCTGCACAAGAACGAGAAGAAGCCCGACCAGTACTCCCCGGACTTCGAGGAGGCCTACAACAAGGACCCCGACGCGCACCGCATCATCGATGCGGCCATGTCCATCGAGGGCTTCATGCGCGGCGAGGGCGTCCACGCGTGCGCGACGCTCATCGCGCCGACACCCGTCACGGACCACGTGCCCACCAAGCTCGACACCAAGGGCAACGTCACCATCACGCAGTACGAGGGCCACTCGGTCGCGGACATGGGCCTGCTCAAGATGGACTTCCTGGGCCTGCGCACGCTGACGGTCATCAACAAGGCCCTTGCCAACATCAAGCGCAGGTACCCCACGACCGCGGACATCGACCGCGTGCCGGAGTCGGTGCGCCGCTGCATCAAGGACGGGGCCACCTGCGTCGACATCGACGTGGACAAGATCGACTTCTCGGACCCGAAGATCTACGAGCTCCTGGGCTCGGGCCAGACGGCCGGCGTGTTCCAGGTCGAGTCCGGCGGCATGACCGCGACCATCAAGAACATGCAGCCCAACCAGTACAAGCAGATCGTCGCTCTCATCGCGCTCTACCGCCCGGGCCCGCTCGGCGCCGGCATGGTCGACAGCTACATCAAGCGCATGCACGGCGAGGAGAAGATCTCGTACTACGATGACCGCCTCAAGCCGATCCTGGAGGAGACCTACGGCACCATGGTCTACCAGGAGCAGGTCATGCAGATCTCCATGAAGATGTCTGGCTTCACGCCCGGTGAGTCCGACTCCCGCATGCGCAAGCCGGTCGCCAAGAAGAAGATCAAGATGCTGACCGACCAGATCTTCCACTGGGAGAAGACCGGCGCGGACGAGACGATCTACGACCACTGGATGAACGGCGCCGTCGCCAACGGCTACAAGCGCGAGATTGCGCAGGAGATCTGGGACAACGTCCTCGAGTTCGCGTCCTACGCGTTCAACAAGTCGCACTCCGCCGGCTACGCCATCCTGGTCATGCAGACGGCCTGGCTGAAGGCCTACTTCCCCAAGGAGTACATGGCCTCCGTCCTCACGTCCTACATGGGCAAGACGGACAAGATCGTCCACTACGTCACGGCGTGCAACCACGACGGCACCAAGGTCCTCCCGCCAGACATCAACGAGTCCGGCAAGGACTTCACGGCCACCGACGAGGGCATCCGCTTCGGCTTCGCCGGCATCCGCGGCGTGGGCGAGGGTCCCGCCGAGGCCATCATGGCGGAGCGCTCCGCGAACGGACCGTTCAAGAGCCTGCACGACTTCTGCGAGCGCGTCGACACGACCCAGGCAAACCGCCGCGTGGTCGAGGCGCTCATCAAGGCAGGCGCGTTCGACTCGACGGGCTACCCGCGCAAGCAGCTCATGGAGTTCGTGGACAAGAACAACCCCGCGAACATCATCGACGCCGCCGCGAAGAGGCAGAAGGACAAGGCCTGCGGACAGGTCTCCATGTTCGACATGTTCGCGGACGTCCAGGGCTCCGGCTTTGCGGAGGACATCCCCGCGCCGAACCCGGACGACGAATGGGACCGCCACATCAAGCTGCAGCAGGAGCACGACGTCCTGGGCCTCTACGTCTCGGACCACCCGCTCAGGCCGTTCGAGTACGCCCTCTCAAAGGCGAGGGACTGCACCATCAGCGAGGCCATGGCCTCCGAGGACTACGTGGACCCCGTGACGGGCGCCACGTCCCAGCGCTTCAAGGTCGAGGACGGCAAGACCATCCGCCTCGCGGGCATGGTGCCCACGGGCGGCGTTGCCAAGAAGGTCACCAAGAAGGGTGACCAGATGGCCATCGTGACGCTCGAGGACATGGAGGGCGAGATCTCGCTCGTGGTCTTCCCGAAGACCTACAAGGAGTGCGCCCCGGCCCTCGAGGGTGAGGTCGACCCCGACACGGGCGAGCGCATCGGCGACGTCTTCATCCAGGCGACGGGCAAGATCGAGCACGGCGACCGTGGCGACCAGCTCATCTGCTCGCACATCGAGGCGCTCGAGCTGAACGAGAAGACCAACCGTCCCAAGGTCGTGGAGGTCTACATCCCCTCCAAGATGCTCTCGATGGACAGGATGGAGACCCTGCAGTCGATCTTCGACCGCTACGACGGCCTCGACCGCATCGAGCTCATGGTCGAGAGCTCGTGCGGCGACATGATGAGGATGGAGCTCCCGACGAAGGTCGATGCCAAGAACATGGTCCTTCTCGCCGAGGTGAAGGACTTCGTGGGCCGCGAGGGCCACGTGCAGATAGCCTAGTTACCCAGGCGGCCTTGGGCGGCGGCCTTGCGGGACGCTAGATTCCCGCGAGGTGCGTCCGCTCGAGGTCGCGGGCGATCAGGGGGCTCTTGGCGGAGTAGTCGGCCACGAGCGTCTCGATGCCACCTACGAGGTGCGCGAGGTCGCTCGGGTCGAGGAAGCGCGCGACCATGCCGACGAAGCCCACGTAGTCGACCGCGTCGTCGATTCCGACACGGGCGTCGTACAGGCGCTCGCCGTGGGCGCAGAGGTTGCGGACGTCGACGATCGCCTCGAGGTCGCGCTCGAGCTCGCGCGGCGTGAGGGTGCCATTGGGGCCCGCCTGCGAGATGCGGGCGAGGCCGTCGCACACGCAGAGCTGCTCGTCCCGCCTGAGCAGCGCGAAGAGGTACTTGAGGTTGCCGAAGGTGAGCTCGTCCACGAGGACCCAGAGGGGCACGGTGTCGTGCTTGTCCTGGAAGTGGGCGACGCGGACGTCACGGCCGGGGCCGCGTGGGTCGCGCTCGCGCGAGCGCGCGTGGTGCTCCAGCGTGTCGATCATCCACCTGAGGTCGCCCTCGTACTCGTCCTCGCCGCGGATGTAGTCGCGGCGCTGCGTGAAGTTGTTGGGGTCGAGGTAGGCCTCGGGCTTGGGGTGGCGCGAGCAGAACGCGTAGCTGGTGAGCGAGCGGAGTGTGGCCTCGACCATCATGAGGTGGCGAAACGTGAGGGCGCGCAGGCCGCGGTCGAAGCGGAAGAGCGCGTACACGTCCGAGAAGGACGTGCCCTCGAGGTAGCGGTCCTCTCCCTCGAAGGAGGTCGCCGCGACGTCGAGGAACGGCCGCTTGTAGCCGTTGACGACGGCGTAGTAGCCCTCGCGCAGGAGCGTGAGCTCGGTATCCCGGTCGCAGCGCATGCCGCGGGACTCGAGGAGCCTGACCTGCTCGTCGATGGTGAGGAAGCGCTTCTCCATGTTGCCTCCGGGCGGTGGTGTTGGGACTGCACGACGTGACTCTACCACGCGGCGCTGCCCGCGGCTGGCGGATGGCCGGGTTCTGCCGTTTGCGGCGGGAGGGGAATAGAGCGCCGCGAGGCGGGAACAATAGACCAGAAGGGCGCCCACGCGACGCCCGAGGCGTGGTTTGATAGGACCCACTCACAAGGAGGAAAGCGTATGGCTGAGCTCACTTTCTATCGTTGCAACAAGTGCGGGAACCTGGTCATGGTGCTTGACAAGGGCGCATGCACGCCTATGTGCTGCGGCGAGCCCATGGAGAAGCTCGAGGCCGGTTCGACCGACGCCGCCGCCGAGAAGCACGTGCCCGTGGTCGAGTTTGACGACAAGCACATGACCGTCAAGGTCGGCGAGGTCGCGCACCCCATGACCGAGGAGCACTACATCGAGTGGATCGTCGTCGCGGCAGAGGGCAAGACGGTCATCAAGCACCTGAAGCCGGGCGAGGAGCCCCAGAGGACGTTCTGCAAGAAGTTTGCGGAGCACGGCACCGTGTACGCCTACTGCAACCTGCATGGACTCTGGAAGGCAGAGTTCTAGACCCAGTTTGACGGACGGGTTGCCCCGCGGGGCGACCCGAGGGCATCTCCCTCCGTCGGGCGTCGACCCCATGGTGGGCGTGCCCGACGGAGGGATTTCTTTCACATGAGGATAGGCATCGCACAGATCGACACGCGCGCGGGCGACTTCGAGGCTACGGCGGGGAGGATGATCGGGCTCTCCGCGCGGGCGGCGCGAGAGGGGGCCGACCTTCTCGTCTTCCCGATGACGTCGCTCACGGGACCGACCCCCGTTCGCGAGAGCGAGGAGGACGACTTCCTGGTGGACGCCATGGAGGCGCTGGTCAGGATGTCCGAGGAGGTCTCGTGTCCCTGCATCGTGCCCGTGGTTGGCTCGGTCGACGGTGAGCCGACGCCCGAGGCGGTGCTCATGGGCGAGGGCAAGCTCGTGCCGCTCAAGATGCGGGCGTACGCCGACTCCGTGTCGCGTGGCGTGACCGCCGACGAGGACGGACCGGCGCCCGACCTGCCGACCGTGGAGATCGCGGGCATGAGGCTGGGCGTCGCCTTTACCTACGACGACCTGGACGACTACGACGACTTCGACATTCCCGTGGATGCGGTGGCCTACATCGCGGGCTACGGCTACGCCATGGACGACCCGGACTCGGCCCTGGGCGCGAACCTCGCGGAGGGACGCTATGTGTCTGACGCGCGCACGACGGGCGCCTGGATCGTGGGCGTGGGTTCGCTCGGCGGCTACGGGACGTCCGTGCACACAGGGTCGAGCTTTGTGCTATCGCCCAAGGGCGACCTCATGTGCTCGCTTCCCTCCTTTGAGGAGGACCTGCAGGTGTGTGAGCTGGCGGATGACGATGACGCGGCGCCGCTCACGCCCGAGGTGTGGAACGGCCCGCTCTACACCTGGCAGGCCCTGGTGCTGGGGCTTGGCGACTACCTGCGCAAGCTCGACAAGCGGCAGGCGGTGCTCGCGCTTGACGGCAGCGTGGGCTCCATGGTGGTCGCGGCGCTCGCGACGGACGCGCTCGGCCCGACAAACGTGCACGCCATCGTGGACGTGCCGGGCGACGTGGAGCGCGAGGCGTGCTGCCAGCGCCTGGCGCGCAACCTCAGGATCGACGTGCGCGACGTGCAGGACATGCGGGCGGCCCAGGTCGTGACCGACGCGCGGGACGCGACGCTGCGCCGCGGCATCGTGAGCGCCTACCTGGCCGCCTGGGCCGAGGAGCTCGACGCCCTCGTGCTGTCCGGCGCGGACAAGACGGCGCTCGCGCTGGGCGAGAGGCGCTGGCTCCCTGAGGCCGACGCCCTCAAGCCGGTGGGCGACGTGTACCGCTCCGACCTGCTCGAGCTCATGAGGATGAGGAACACCATGAGCCCGGTCTTCCCCGCGGTGCGGCTGTGGGACCGCGAGGTCCCCATGGCGGGGGAGCGCGACGAGTCCGTTGCGGAGGAGTCGTGGTGCCAGCGCGTCGACCAGGTGCTGGCGGACCACGTCGAGTACGGCCGCAGCGTGACGGAGGTCGCGGCCTCGACGCGCGACGAGGGCCTCGCGCAGCGGGTCCTGGCGCAGCTGGACCGGAGCGAGCCCTGGAGGATCGGCCGGGGGCTGTACCTCATGGTCTCGAGCGTGACGCTCTTCGACGCGCGGAGGCCCCTCGGCCTAGCGTGGGAGAATCGCGTCCGCACCGAGGAGGAGCTCGACCGCGGCCGCGAGGTGGAGCGCCTGGCGTCGCACATGAGCGACGCGCTCGGCATGGCGGCGCTGCAGACGCGCGGCGAGGGGGACGGGGGCACGCACCTCTCGCCCACCGATCGCGAGGCGACCGACGGACAGGGCGAGAAGGGCGAGGCGTCCGGGCAGCCTGGCGACAACCGCAAGATGCGGGAGGCGCTGTCCTTCCTGAGGGACTTCTCGTACTTTGGGGGCTTCAAGTCGAAGGGAGACGGCAATCCCGGCGGCGACGGCGGGGACGCGGGCCAGGGCGGCTTCGAGGACTCCGACGGCAGGAAGTGGCCGAGCCCGTTTTCCGAGAACTAGGGAGCACGCCTCCGTGGCACTGTGCTACTATAGAACGAACGTTCTATAGTTCAATCCTGCTTTGGGGACGACGTGATCATACTTGGCATTGACCCGGGGCTGGCGCATACCGGGTGGGGCATCGTGGAGACGAGGGGGCCGGTGTGCCGCGCCCGGGCCTACGGCTGCGTCACCACGAAGGCGTCCGAGCCCATAGACCAGCGGCTCGGGAGGATCTTCGACGACCTGACCGAGGTCATCGCGCGCTACCAGCCCTCGCAGCTCTCCATAGAGAAGATCTTCTTCGGCGAGAACACGCGCTCCGCCATAGCCACGGCTCACGCGCGCGGCGCGGCCATCGTGGCCTGCTCCAACGCGGGCCTCGCCGTGGGGGAGTTCACGCCCATGCAGATAAAGCAGGCCGTCGTGGGCACCGGGTCCGCAGACAAGCGCCAGGTCATCTACATGGTGCGCAACATCCTGGAGCTCGACCACGACCCGAAGCCGGACCACGCGGCAGACGCCCTCGCGGCGGCCGTGTGCTACGCGAACCTCAACAGGACGAAGAGCATCACGCGCAGGGTCGCGGCCGAGCAGGTGCGCGAGCAGGAGATTGCCCAGCGCGCCGCCGACGCCGCGGCCGCCAGGCAGGTCACGGCGGCCGCGACCGCGGCGAACGTGGCACGGGCCCACGGCAGGCAGGACCAGCTCTTCTCGACACGGACGAGCAGAAGGAGCAGCAAATGATCGTACGGCTTACGGGAACGCTCGTGGAGGCGCTGCCGACGCGCGTCGTGCTCGACGTGGGCGGCGTGGGCTACGAGCTTGGGGTCTCCGCAAACACCGCCGCGGCGCTGCCGGCCGTGGGCGAGGCGGGGGTGACCCTGCTCACGCGGCTCATCGTGCGCGAGGACGCCATGGAGCTGTATGGCTTCAGCAGTCGCGAGGAGCGCGCGCTGTTCGACCGGCTCGTCGCGATATCGGGCGTCGGACCCAAGCTTGCGCTCTCCGTGCTGTCGACGTTCACGCCGCAGGCACTCGCCACGGTCGTGGCGACGCAGGACGTGACCCGCATGAGCCAGGTGCCCGGCGTGGGGAAGAAGAAGGCCCAGAGGCTCCTCGTGGACCTCGAGGGCGTCTTCCAGAAGGACGCGGAGCTCAGGAGCCTCGTGGGACTGACCGGCCCCTCGGACGGCGCCGCGCCGGCAAAGGCGGGGGCAGCCGCCCCCGCGGTGTCGGTCGAGGCCGAGGCGACGGACGCGCTCCTCTCCATGGGATTCACGTCGCAGGAGGTGGAGCTCGCTCTCGACGGCTTCGAGGAGGCGGGCGCCAATACGATCCAGAAGGTGCTGTCGTACGCGCTCAAGCGCCTGGGAAGCGGGGCCTAGCCTATGTGGGAAGCTGACAAGGACGACCTCTTTGGCGATGCCGCGGGCGGTCACGCGGCCCATGGAGCCGGCGCCCGCTCCGTGACGGGCGAGCTCACGGCGGACGACCTCGAGGTCGACCGCACGCTCAGGCCGAAGACGCTGGACGACTACTGCGGCCAGGAGCGCGTGCGCGAGAACCTCCGCGTGCTCATCCAGGCTGCCAAGGAGAGGAACGAGCCCCTTGACCACGTGATCTTCTCGGGCCCGCCGGGCCTGGGCAAGACGACGCTCGCG
>NZ_JBJEHW010000154.1:0-2238 GCF_051876455.1 Parafannyhessea sp. | reverse complement strand
GCGCCCGAGGACGAGCCCGCGAACACGCCCTCCTTGCGGGCGAGCTCGCGCGAGGCGCCGTAGGCCTGGTCGTCGTTCACCTTGATGACCTCGTCCACCAGGGACATGTCCATGGTGTCGGCCACGAAGTCGTTGCCGATGCCCTCGATGGAGTAGGGCGCATGCTCGCCGCCGCCCATGGTGGATCCCACGGGATCGGCCAGCACGCCGTGGACGTGGGGGTTCTTCTCCTTGAGGTAGCGCATGATGCCGGTGTATGTGCCGCCCGAGCCGGCTCCCGCCACAAAGTAGTCCACGTGGCCGCCCAGGTCGCGCCAGATCTCCGGCGCCGTGCTCTCGTAGTGGGCGCGCGGGTTGGCGGGGTTCTTGAACTGGCGCAGGGCCACGGAGTTGGGGATCTGCCCCAGGAGCTCCTCCATCTTGGCCTGCGCGCCCAGCATGCCGTCCTCCTCGGGCGTGTGGACGATCTTGGCGCCAAGCGCGCGCATGAGGGTCTGCTTCTCCTGGCTGAACTTGCCCGGCACCACGAAGACCACCTTGTAGCCCCTCCCCAGCGCCGCGAACGCGATGCCCAGGCCCATGTTGCCCGCCGTCGCCTCCACGATGGTGGAGCCGGGCTTGAGGAGGCCGCTCTTCTCCGCGTCGCGAACCATCCAGACGCCCGTGCGGTCCTTGACGGAGCCCGCGGGGTTCATGAGCTCGAGCTTCGCGAACAGCTCGACGCCAGGCTTGACGCCCATGGAGTTGATCCTGAGCATGGGGGTGTTGCCCACGAGCTCTGCCATGCTGTCGTAGTAGTGGCGCATGCTAGGCCTCCTTGGCTGCGGCGATTGCCTGATCGATGTCCGCCAGGATGTCGTCCGCGTCCTCGATTCCCACGGAGAGGCGGATCAGCCCGTCCGTGATGCCCACGCGGTCGCGCTCCTCCTTGGGGATGGCCGCGTGCGTCATCGTGGCGGGGTGGCAGACGAGCGACTCCACGCCGCCGAGGCTCTCCGCGAGCGCGACGAGGCGCGTGGAGGCGAGAAACGCGTGCGCGTCATAGCCGGGGGCGAGCTCGAAGCTCAGCATGGCGCCGGCCCCGGACGCCTGGCGCCGGTTGACCTCGTAGCCCGGGAAGTCGGGAAGGCCCGGGTAGTAGACCTTCGCGACGGCCTCGTTCTGCTGGAGCGCCCGCGCGATGATGCCCGCGTTCCTGAGGTGGCGGTCCATGCGCACGCCGAGCGTCTTGATGCCGCGGATGAGCAGGAACGAGTCGAAGGGCCCCAGCACGCCGCCCGTGGCGTTCTGGACGAAGGCGAGGCGGTCCGCCAGCTCCTGCGAGGCCACGACCGCGAGTCCCGCGACCACGTCCGAGTGCCCGCCCAGGTACTTGGTGGCGCTGTGGACCACGACGTCCGCCCCGAGCTCGAGCGGCCTCTGCAGGTACGGCGTCATGAACGTGTTGTCCACGATCGAGAGCAGGCCGTGCTCGTGCGCGATGCGCGAGACCTCGGCCAGGTCCGTCACGGTCATGAGCGGGTTGGCCGGGCTCTCGACCAGGGTCGCGGCGGTGTGGGGGCCGATGGCCTCCTCCACGTTGGCCGGGTCCGTGGTGTCGACCACGCGGAACGTGAGGCCAAATCGGTCGAACACCTGGTTGAGCACGCGGTACGTGCCGCCGTACACGTTGGTGGGGATGATGACCTCGTCACCTGAGGAAAGGAGGCTCAGCACCGCGGTGATGGCCGCCATGCCGCTGCCAAAGGCGAATCCGGCGACGCCGCCCTCCAGGTCCGCGATGAGCCGCTCGAGCGCGGCCCTGGTGGGGTTGCCCGTGCGCGAGTACTCCCAGCCGCGGTCTTGGCCAACGCCGTCCTGCTGGTAGGTCGAGGTCTGGTAGATCGGGACGTTGACGGCCCCGGTCACGGGGTCCGTGGTGCCGCCGGCGTGGATGAGCCTGGTGGCGAACGCGGTGGTGCGGCCCTGCTCGGCCGCCTTGTTGGATGCTTGCTGCTTGGACGTGGGCATGTTCTTCTCCCCTGCCCCCGGCGCGACCTGACGCGGACCGGCACGCGCGTGCCAGCCATGCGGCAGGGTCGGCCCGAGGGTCGATTGCTAACGGTCTTGTGTTGTCACGAGGTGGCCGCGGCGCTTCCGCGGCAAGAATATGGGGGCCGATCCGGGGGCGCGCGATGCGCAGCCAGCCGCTAGGAAGGGTCCTTGGGCGTGTTAGGCACGACAGGCACGCACCCAGTG
>NZ_JBJEHW010000153.1:0-2242 GCF_051876455.1 Parafannyhessea sp. | reverse complement strand
CCCAAGAGCGACATCGACCTGGCGATCGAGGGCTGCCCCGACTTTGGCGCGCTGTACGATCGCCTGCAGGACGAACTCTGGAGCCTGCTCGAGCTGGACATCGTCAACTTGGACGGGCACGTCTCGGACGAGCTTCGCCGGGAGATTGCGCGCGACGGCAAGGTTCTGTACGAGTCGGAGGACGCCTAGCCACATGGAAGACCTGCTGCTCGACATACTTGACGCGCTGCGCCGCCTGCCCGACCCGCCGGGCGAGGGCTCGCTCGGCCCGCTCGACCTGGACCGCATCGTCCGCCGGCACAACCGCGGCATCTCCAACAACGCCAAGCATCTCTCCAAGCGCTACATCCTGCCCTTCTACCTGCGCGTCAAACAGGAGGAGCCGGATCGCTGGCGCGCGTGGGGCGTGGACCCCGCGCTCGAGCGGCGTCTGCTCCGCACGCTGCGCATGAAGCCGCGCCGCACGGCGTCCGGCGTGGCCACCATCACGGTGCTCACGCGGCCGCACCCGTGCTCGGGCCGGTGCGTGTACTGCCCCAACGACCTCCGCATGCCAAAAAGCTATCTGGCAGACGAGCCCGCCTGCCAGCGCGCGGAGCAAAACTACTTCGACCCGTTCCTGCAGGTCACCACGCGGCTCACCGCGCTGCACCAGATGGGCCACTCCGTGGACAAGGTCGAGCTCATCGTGCTGGGCGGCACGTGGAGCGACTACCCGGAGTCCTACCAGCTCTGGTTCGTGCGCGAGCTCTTCCGCGCGCTCAACAGCTGGCCCGTCCCCACGCCGGAGCTCGAGGCGCGCCGCGACCACTACCGCAAGCTGGGCATCTCCAACGACCCAGCCACGCTCGCGCGCGAGGTGGCGCCGGAGCAGCAGCTGGTCAACGCTGGCCTCATGACCTACAACCAGGCCTTCGCGCGCCTGTACGGCAGCGTCCCCACCAACGAGGATCCCTGGGGCGAGAAGAGCGAGCGCTTTAGGCAGGCAGCCGCAATAATGCATGCGACCGCGGACGAGCTCGCGGCCGAGCAGCGCCGCAACGAGACCGCCGCCCATCGCGTGGTGGGCCTCGTGATCGAGACGCGGCCCGACGCCATCACGCCGCAGAGCCTCACGCTCTTCCGCAAGCTGGGATGCACCAAGATCCAGGTCGGCATCCAGTCCACACGCCAGCAGGTGCTGGACGCCAACCATCGCGGTACCACGGTGCAACAGATACGGCGGTCCTTCTCGCTCATACGGCTCTTTGGGTTCAAGATCCACTCGCACCTGATGGTCAACCTGCTGGGCTCCACGCCCGATCAGGACGTGGCGGACTTCCGCACGTTTGTGACGGACCCCGGCTTCCTGCCGGACGAGGTCAAGCTCTACCCCTGCGCGCTCGTGGCGGGCACGCAGCTGGTGGGGCTCTACCGCTCCGGCCGCTGGCGGCCCTACACGGAGGACGAGCTGCTCAGCGTGCTGGTGGCGGACACGCTGGCCACGCCGCCGTACATGCGCATCAGCCGCATGATCCGCGACATCGGCGCGGACGACATCCTGGTGGGCAACAAGAAGACCAACCTGCGCCAGATGGTGGAGGGCCGCATCCGGCAGGAGGGCCTGGCTGGCCGCGTGCACGACATCCGCTTTCGCGAGATCGCGCGCTCGCAGGTGGACCTGGGCGCGCTCAGCCTGGACGACGTCACGTACAACACGGCCGTCACGTGCGAGCACTTTCTGCAGTGGGTCACGCCCGAGGGCCGCATCGCCGGCTTCCTGCGGCTGTCGCTTCCCAACTGGGACGCGCTCGCGGCCGGCACGCTGGACGTGTGCGCGGACAAGCTGCCCACGCGTCCCGGCGACGCCATGATCCGAGAAGTGCATGTTTACGGCCAGGCGGCGCACCTTGGCAAGGCGGACTCGTCCTCGCAGCACCAGGGGCTGGGCCGCGCCCTGGTCTCGCGCGCCTGCGACATCGCACGCGAGGCCGGCTACGCGCGCATCAACGTGATCAGCTCCGTGGGCACGCGCGAGTACTACCGCCACCTGGGTTTTGCGGACGTTGGCCTCTACCAGCGCCGCGAGCTGTAACGCGGGCGGGCGAGGGCCGGGTCCGCGGGCAGCGGGCAGGCGCCGTAACGCGTGCGGGCGCCGGCCGGGACCGTTTCGCCCCGCCGGCGCCCGCACTTGCGCCTGTCTGCCCTGGCTACTCCGCCTTGAGCGCGCGCTCCACGTAGCCGATGTACATGGTGTGGTAGT
>NZ_JBJEHW010000152.1:0-10592 GCF_051876455.1 Parafannyhessea sp. | reverse complement strand
AGGGTGGCAAGCCCATCATGGCCATGGACTTCCAGAACGACGGCGAGTTCGTGGGCGGCTGCATCGCCGGCGGCCGCGTGTACTGCCACATCAACGCCCGTGGCGACGTCGAGCCGTGCGTCTTCATCCACTACTCCAACGTCAACTTCAAGGAGAACGGCAACTGGCTCGACTGCCTGCACCAGCCGATCTTCCAGACGTACCGCAAGTACTACCCCTGGAACAACAACCTGCTGGAGCCCTGCCCCATGCTCGAGAACTCGGGCATGCTCACGAAGTTCGTGGACGAGGCACACGCCAAGTGCACCGAGTACGTGAAGCCCGAGCCCGCCGCAGACGTCTGCGCGCGCACGAAGGACTACGCCAAGGCCTGGGCGCCCAAGGCCGAGGAGCTGTGGCTCAACATGTACCCCGACGGCACCAAGCACTACGAGGACGCCATGTCCCAGGAGAAGATCTCGGTCAAGGCCAAGATCATCGCCGAGGAGGACGCCCAGAACGAGGCGATCGTCGACTAGCGACGCCGGCCCTTCGGGGCGAGAAGAACGTGCATTCAAGGCCTGGTGCCCCAGCTGGGGTGCCAGGCCCTTCTCGTCCGTGTGGCCCCTGCCGCGCGCCGGGCGGTAACCATCCCGATGGGCAGATTTAACCTTGCGCGTGGGGGCTTGAATCAAAGGCGAAACATCCGTACCCGAAGCTAGTCATGGTTGTAGAAATGGGACACGGGGCGGAGGAACAGGCATGGCAGACGGCGTCGATTCCCTCATGTACGATCTTGGTGCTGGCAAATCGGCCATTCGCGAGGTGTTTGAGCAGACCATGGAGCTCAAGCAGCAGGGCGTGACCGACTTTTGGGACTACTCGATCGGCAACCCCAACGTGCCCGTGAGGCCCGAGGTGAACGACGCCATCCGCGCGGCGTTGGAGGACTACGCGTCCATCGACCTGCACGGCTACCCACCCAACAACGGCTACCTGACCACGCGCCAGGCCGTGGCCGCGAACCTCAACCGCAGGTTCGACGCGCACGCCCGTGCCGGCGAGATCGCCATGACCGCGGGCTGCGCGGGCGCCATCAGCTCGACCATCGCCGCGACCACGACCGCGGGCGAGGAGGTCATCATCCCCACGCCGTACTACGCGGAGTACCGCATGTGGGTGCAGGCGTACCACTGCAACGTGGTGGAGGTCCCCACGGAGCCGGGGACGTTCCAGCTCGACCTGGACGCGATCGAGGAGGCCATCAACCCCAAGACGCGCATGGTCATCATCAACACGCCCAACAACCCCACGGGCGCCGTGTACACCCGCGACTCCATCATCGCGCTGGCCGCGCTGCTGCGTCGCAAGTGCAAGGAGCTGGGGCAGACCATCTACCTGCTTTCTGACGAGCCGTACCGCGAGATCGTGTACGACGGCGCCGTGAACCCCTGGATCGCGGAGTACTACGAGAACACGATTGTGTGCTACAGCTGGTCCAAGTCGCTTTCGCTCGCGGGCGAGCGCGTGGGCTACGTGTGGGTGCCGGGCACCGTGCGTCACGCCGAGCGCGTGTACGACGCGATCCTGGGCGCGCAGCGCGTGACGGCCACCGTGATGAACAGCCTCTTCAACCGCGTGATAGAGAAGTGCGTGGACCTTCCGGCTCCGGTGGAGGAGTACGACCGCAAGCGCAAGAAGCTGCTGGGCGGCCTGGAGGACATCGGGTACGACGTGGTGCACCCCGAGGGCGCGTTCTACCTGTGGGTCCGCGCGCTCGAGCCCGACGACGACGCCTTCCAGGCGCGCGCGGCCAACGAGCAGCGCCTGTACGTGGTGGGCTCGCGCGACTTCGCGTGCCGCAGCTACTTCCGCCTGAGCTACTGCGTGAGCGACGAGTGCATCGAGACGTCGCTCCCGGCCTTCAAGCGGCTGTTCGAGTCGTACGGCGGCTACACCTGGTAGCTACACCTGGTAGCGGCCGCGACTGCGCCTGGCAGCGCGCGGCCTGAGCCCCATCCGTCCCGAGCTCGCGGGATGCCCCAGGGTGCGCGATTGCCGGGCGAGAAGGACGGCGTTTCGTGCCCGCGCACACGCCCACCGTATGTCGCCTGCGTTTGCCCGATGCATGACGCATGGACCGAGCCCGTACGGGTATGGTGAGTCCACGACGCTTTTATGCGTGGCTCTACATAGCGCGGTGGCTGCCGTCGCGTGTGTGGCGGGGTCGCCGCAGGATGCGGCTCGAGGAGGAACCATGGCTACTAGCACTGGGAAAGTGAAGAACCTCGCACTCGTGGGCCAAGGCGGCGTGGGCAAGACCATGCTGGCCGAGGCCATGCTGCACCTGACGGGCAAGACGACCCGTCTTGGTGGGCACGCCGGCACCAAGCCCACGCTGGACTACGACGACGAGGAGAGCGAGCGCGGATTTTCGATCTCGACCACGATAGCCCCGGTTGAGTGGGAGGGAACGCGCATCAACGTCCTCGATGCACCGTGCTACCCCGACTTCGTCGGCGACGCCTACGGCGCCCTCTCCGCGGCCGAGACGGCCGTCTTCGTGATCGACGCCGCCTCGGGCCCCGGGACCATCACGACCCGCCTGTGGTACGCGGCGGAGGACCTGGACATCGCCCGCGCCCTCTTCATCAACCGTCTTGACCGGTCCGACGCCGACTGGGACACCGCGCTGCTCACCGCGCAGGAGCGCTACGGCAACCGCCTGGTGCCGGTCACGATGCCCATGGGCTCCGGCGACGCGTTTGGCGGCATCATCGACGTCGTGCACATGCAGGCGCGCCACCTGGAGAACGGCAAGCCCGTCTCCGAGGACATCCCGGCGGAGTTCGCGGACGCGGCCGCGCAGGCGCGCTCGCAGCTGGTCGAGCTCGCCGTCGAGGCGGACGACGACCTGATGATGAAGTATCTGGACGGCGAGGAGATCACGCAGGAGGAGCTCGAGGGGCTGCTTGGCAAGGCCATCGCAAACCGCGTGATCGTCCCCGTGTTCGCGGGCTCGTGCGTGCGCGAGGAGGGCGTCATCTCCCTCATGAGCGACGTGGCCGAGTGGTTCCCGACCATGGCCGACTACGGCCGCGTGCCGCTGGTCAACGGCGAGGAGCTCGACATCTCGCCCGACGACGACAGGCCCGTCGCCTTCGTCTTCAAGACGCTGCAGGACCCGCAGAACGGCAAGCTCTCCTTCGTCAAGGTGCTGGCCGGCACGGTCACGCCGGGCACGGAGCTCATAAACGCGCGCACGCGCAAGGCCGAGCGCCTGGGCCACCTGTACCGCATGTGCGGCCACGACATGGAGGACGTCAAGTCCGTCGCCTCCGGCGACCTGTGCGTGGTGCCCAAGCTCGACGCCATGACCGGCGACACGCTCTCCGTCACTGGCAAGGTCGAGGCCGCGGAGTTCCGCTTCCCCAACTCGCTCTACCGCGCCGCCATCGAGCCGGACAAGCGCGGGAGCGAGGGCAAGGTCTACGCGTTCCTGGAGAAGGCCGCGGACGCCGACCCGACCATCAGCGTGAGCCGCGACGAGGACACGGGGCAGACCGTCATCTCGGCCATCGGAGAGGCGCAGGTGTCCGTCCTTCTGGACCGCCTCGAGGCGCGCGCGGGAGTCAGCGCCCACACCGTCAAGCTGGCCATCCCGTACCGCGAGACCATCCGCCGCGTCGCGAGCGCGCAGGGTCGCCACAAGAAGCAGACCGGCGGCGCCGGACAGTACGGCGACTGCTGGCTGCGCGTCGAGCCCAACCCCGGCAAGGGCTACGAGTTTGTGGACGAGGTCGTGGGTGGCCACGTTCCCAAGAACTTCATCCCCGCGATTGACAAGGGCGTGCAGGAGACCATGCGCGAGGGCGTGCTTGCCGGCTACCCCATGATCGACGTGAAGGTCGCCGTGTACGACGGCTCGTACCACCCCGTTGACTCCAACGAGATGGCCTTCAAGACCGCGGCGCGCATCGGCTTCCAGAAGGCCGTGGCGCAGGCCGAGCCCGTGCTGCTCGAGCCCATGGCGCACCTCAAGGTCACGGTGCCCGACAGCTACGCCGGCTCCGTCATGGGCGACGTCTCCGCCTCGCGCGGCCGCGTGGAGGGCATGGAGGCCGCGTCCGACGCCGCCGAGAGCGGCTTCACCACGATCGACGCGACGGTGCCGTACGCCGAGGTGACGGACTACGCCACGCGCCTGCGCAGCCTGAGCCGCGGCACGGGCGAGTTCGAGCTCGAGGTCAAGGGCTACGAGCAGGTCCCGCACGACGTGCAGCAGAAGCTGGCCGAGGAGTACCAGGAGCGCCGCGCCTCCGGCCAGAAGTAGCGTTGCGACAGGGCCCGGCCGTGCCCCAACGACGGGCCGGGCGCACCCCCCGCTAACCCCGCGGGCGAGAAGGACGCGTTCCTCTCGCCCGCGGGGCCTTTTTGGGCCAAAGGTTGCGAGTGGCTTAACGCCCGCGCACCGAGCGCCGCCGCGCCGCCGCGCGGGAGTAAGATTCGCTTCCATACCTTATGGAGGAGGATTGCATGACCGTTGTTCCCGATGGCTACCAGTCGCAGCTCGACACCTATGACACGCAGCGCGCGATCGAGGCCATAAAGCACACGTTTTTGGCAAAGCTCTGCGCGGCGCTGCACCTGGTGCGCGTGACGGCGCCGCTCGTGGTGGACCCGTCCACGGGCATAAACGACAACCTCAACGGCGTGGAGCGCCCCGTGGGCTTTGACGTGCCCGCCATCGGGAAGGACGCGGAGGTGGTCCAGTCCCTGGCCAAGTGGAAGCGCCTGGCGCTCAAGCGCTACGACTTCAAGGTGGGCAAGGGCATCGTGTGCGACATGAACGCCATCCGCCGCGACGAGGAGCTGGACAACCTGCACTCCATCTACGTGGACCAGTGGGACTGGGAGAAGATCATCCGCCTGGAGGACCGCACACCCGAGTACCTGGAGTCCGTGGTGCGCCGCATCGTGACGGCCATCTGCGGCACGCTGGACGAGCTCAAGTGGGCCTACCCGCAGCTCGACGTGGAGCTGGAGCGCGACGTGACCTTCGTGGGCGCGCAGGAGCTGGAGGACCTGTACCCGGACCTTGCGCCCAAGGAGCGCGAGCAGCGCTTCGTGCGCGACCACCACACCACGTTCATCCGCGGCATCGGCGGCAGGCTGCGCAGCGGCAAGCCGCACGACGGCCGCGCGCCCGACTACGACGACTGGGAGCTCAACGGCGACCTGCTCTTCTGGGACGAGACGCTGGGCTGCGCCCTGGAGGCGAGCTCCATGGGCATCCGCGTGAGCCCGGAGTCGCTCGACCGCCAGCTGAGGCTCGCCGGCTGCGACGACCGCCGCGACCTGCCGTTCCACAGGATGCTGCTCAACGGCGAGCTGCCGTACACCATCGGCGGCGGCATCGGGCAGAGCCGCCTCTGCATGCTGCTGCTCGCAAAGGCGCACGTGGGCGAGGTCCAGGCCTCGATCTGGGACGAGCAGACGCGCTCCGCCTGCGAGGGGGCCGGCATCCAGCTGCTCTAGTTCTTCTCGCCCGTCCTTGCCTGACGTATCATCTTGGGGGAAAGCACGAAGGCAATTGCGTCGCGACGGGCAGCCCTTGGTGCGGTCCCGCGATGCGTCAGACGAGAGGGGCAGACATGCTCACGGCAGTACAGATCAAGCCCGACGTCTATTGGGTCGGTGCGCTGGATTGGAACGCGCGCAGCTTCCACGGCTACAGGACCGAGGACGGCATCACGTACAACGCGTACCTGATCTTGGACGAGAAGGTCACGCTCATCGACACGGCAAAGATCACGTTCAAGGACGAGCTCCTGGGGCGCATCGCGAGCGTGATCGACCCGTCCAAGATCGACGTCCTGGTGTGCAACCACGTGGAGATGGACCACTCCGGCAACGTCCCCACGATCAAGGGCCTGGCGCCCAACGTGGAGATCTATGCCTCCGCGCCGCAGGGCGTCAAGGGGCTGACGGCCCACTACCACGACCTTGGCTACAAGGGCGTCAAGACCGGCGACACGCTCAACATCGGCAAGCGCACGCTCACGTTTGTGCAGACGCCCATGGTGCACTGGCCGGACAACATGGTCACGTACGACGCGTACGACAAGATCCTGTTCTCCAACGACGCCTTTGGCCAGCACTACGCGAGCTCCAAGCGCTTTGACGACGAGGTGGACCTGAACGAGGTCATGCGCCAGGCGCGCAAGTACTACGCCAACATCGTGCAGCCGTACCGCATGCAGGCCGCCAACGCCGTGAAGGCCGTCCGCAAGCTCGGCCCGGACGCGATCGACATCATCGCGCCTGCCCACGGCGTGTGCTGGCGAAGCCACGTGGCTGACATCCTGGACGCGTACGAGAACGTCTTCACCTCCGGCAAGCTGGAGGACAAGGCGCTCGTGGTGTACGACTCCATGTGGGGCTCCACGGACAAGATGGCCCACGCCATCACGGACGGCTTCCTGAGCGCCGGCGTGCCCGTGACGCTGATGGACCTCAAGGACAACCACGTGTCCGACGCCATGACGGTGTTCCTGGACTGCAAGTACGTGGCCGTTGGCTCGCCCACGCTCAACAGCCAGATGCTGCCGACCGTGGCGGAGTTCGTCACGTACATGAAGGGCCTCTCGCCCAAGAACGAGGGCCGCGTGGGCATCCCCTTCGGCAGCTACGGCTGGGCGCCCCTTGGCCCCAAGAACATCGCGGCCGAGCTCGAGGGCGTGGGCTTCGACCTGCCGCTGGGCACCATCGCCCGCAACTGGCTGCCCGACGACGCCTACCTGGACGGCGTGCGCCAGCAGGTGATCGACCTCGTGAAGTAGGTCGCATGCACGACCCCGCCCCAAGTGGGCGGGGATGCAAAGGGCGAGAAGAACGAGCGTCCCGCGAGCCCCCGCGTGCCACGAGCGCGTGGGGGCTCGCCCGTACGGCGGCGTGCTTCTTGCCCAGGAATGCACGAGACGCCCGGGAGTGGTGACCCGTGGGTACGCCCCGTTGTGGGCTTTCGCCGCAAATGCCGACCAATATGGAGGCTTGTGCCGTCGCGATGTCGCATGGTCGTGCCCCGCTCGGGTAGAATTGTGCATACGCGACACGTCGTCCGCGGTGTGCCGGCTCGCATGGTCGGCGCAAGGCGTCTGGCTAGGAGGTTGCGCTAACGCGCATGGACATAGCACTATCGATTACCGTCACCGTATTGCTCACGTTGGTCAACGGATACTTCTCCATGTCCGAGATGGCCCTCTCCACCGCGAAGAAGGTGCTGCTCGACCACGAGGCCGAGGATGGTGACGCGCGCGCGGCCAAGGCCGCCAAGGTCATCGACGACCCAACGGGCTTCCTCGCGGCCATCCAGGTGGCGATCACGCTCGTCGGGTTCTTCTCGTCCGCGTTCGCCGCGACCAGCCTGTCCGGACCGTTCGCCTCGTGGCTCGAGGGCTTTGGCATGCACGAGGGCAGCGCCCACGCGCTGGCGACCGTGCTCATCACCCTGATCGTCTCGTACTTCTCCATCGTGGTGGGCGAGCTCGTGCCCAAGCGGATCGCGATGGCGGACGCCGAGAAGGTCTCCAAGAGCGTGGCCGGGCCCATCCACGGCTTCGCGACGGTGACGAAGCCGCTGGTGTGGCTCACGAGCGTCAGCGCGAACGGCCTCGCGCACCTGCTGCACGTGAAGAGCCCTGACGACCGCCAGGACGTGTCCGAGGACGAGATCCGCTACATGGTCACGGACTCCGACGAGCTGTCCGACCAGGAGAAGTCCATGATCCACGACGTGATCGACCTGGGCGACGCCATCGCCCGCGAGGTCATGGTGCCGCGCGTGGACATGACGGTCATGCCGGACACGGCGACCCTGGGCGACACGCTCGAGGTCATGCGCCGCACCGGCTACTCGCGCCTGCCCATCTACCACCGCTCCGTGGACCGCGTGGTGGGCATCGCGCACATCAAGGACATCATCGGCCCGATCCTCAATGGCAAGAAGGACGATCCCGTGTCGCGGCACATGCGCGAGGCGGACTACGTGCCGGACACCAAGGACATCATCCCGCTCCTCTCCGAGATGCAGAGCTCGCACGACCAGATGGTCATCGTGGTGGACGAGTACGGCGGCACGGCCGGCATCATCACGATCGAGGACATCGTGGAGGAGGTCGTGGGCGAGATCGAGGACGAGTTCGACCCGGACAACAAGTACCTGACGCAGCTTTCCGACAGGGAGTGGCTCGTGGACGGCAGGTTCTCGATCGACGACGCCATCGAACTGGGCTGGCCCATCGAGGACAGCGACGAGTACGAGACGATCGCCGGCTTCGTGCTGGAGCTGGCGGACAAGCTGCCGCGCCCCGGCGACGTGTTCCAGAAGGACGGCTACACCTTCCGCGTGCAGTCCATGCGCGGCCGCAGGCTGTCCATGCTGCGCGTGACGGCGCCCGAGCCGCCCGCGCCCGAGGAGCCCGCGGAGGACGAGGACGCGCAGGACGAGAAGGACAAGCCCGGCGACAAGCCGATGGACCGCATCAAGGACAGGGTCCGTCCCAAGGACAAGCCCAAGGACAAGGGCGACGCAAAGTCCAAGGAGAAGGACAGGGACTCCGTGGACGAGGACGAGTCCTAGGCAAGGTGCCTCCATCGGTATCGCTACAATGGAGGCGCACACGAGTGACTGACGTGGAGGGGCCTTTCCCATGGCACAGCTGATAGACATCCAGCGCGTAGAGATCGGGACGCAGAACCTGACCGCACGCGTGCGCGTGGCAGACGACGCCCCGCTCATGACGAGCGAGGACCTGCAGGGCACGACGCGCGTCTACCGGCTGATGCCGCATATCATCGAGCACACCTGCCTGGGCGACGCCGGTGACACGTTCAAGGCGTGCATGGGCAACACGGAGCTCGCGCACCTGCTCGAGCACGTGACCGTGGAGCTGCTGGCGCAGACCGACATGGCCGGCGACATCACCTCCGGTCGCACGTACCCCATCGTGGGTGACGACCGGGCCTTTGACGTGGAGATATCCTGCAAGGACGACGTGCTGACCGTGGCCGCGCTCTCGAGCGCCGCGTGGATCCTGGACTGGGCCTACAGCGGTGGCGGCGACCCCGTGCCCGACGTGGACGCCATCGTGTCCGGCCTCAAGAACCTGGTCGCCTCGCTGGGCGACGAGCCCGCGACGGACTACGTGCAGAAGGTCCGCGGCGAGCTGCAGGAGGACGTGAAGCGCGAGTACCAGGAGGCCCTGGAGGCCCGCGAGCGCGAGATCGCGGAGCGCGAGGAGGAGATTGACCAGGCGCGCAGGAAGGCCGAGGAGACCGCCCGCGCCCGCGCGGAGGAGCTCGAGCGCCAGCGCCAGGAGGAGCAGCGCCGCCGCGAAGAGGAAGAGCGCCAGCGTGCCGAGGCCGAGGCCCGCGCCAAGGAGGAGACCGCCCGCATCGAGGCGGAGCGCCTTGCCAAGGAGGCAGCCAAGCGCAAGGCCGAGGAGGACCGCTTGTTCGAGGAGGTCGCCCGCGAAGCCGAGCGCCGCACCACGGTCATGATGCCGGACGAGGGCAAGGAGTCCCCGGAGGCCGTCCAGGCCTCGCGCGACCTGCCCGACGCCGCTGTGAGCGAGTGGCGTCCGGAGGAGCCGGAACCCAAGGCGGCGCCTGCGCCAAAGGCGGCGCCAGCACCCGAGCCTACTGCGTCGCAGGAGCCCGCGGCGGAGGACGTTGCCGCACCGGCTAAGCCCGAGCAGGGCGAGAAGGACGCGTCCGTGGCAGAGGCCGCGGGCGAGGCCGAGCCCGCGCCGCAGGAGCCTGCGGCGGAGGCCGACACCGTGGCCGAGCCGGCACCCGCGGCCGAGCAGGAGCCCCAGGCAGAGGCCCAGCCCGCGCCGCCGGCCCAGCCGGAGTACGTGGCGCCCTGGGAGGACGAGCCAAGCGAGGCCGACGCTCCTCTCGCCCAGGAGAAGGAAGCGAGCGAGGCCGACGGAGAGCCGGAGGCACCGCAGACCGACGGCGACGGCTCCTCGCAGAGCGACGGGCATATTCCAGAACCGCAAAGGGTACGATAGAGTAAACCTGCGCAGGCGGCGTCCAGTGGTCACCACGTGTGCGGAAGGCAAACGCAAGAGGCTGGCAAGTACGACTGGCGCGTGCCAGGTTACTAAGGAGGACGACATGAGCGCAAAGGGCGCATTTGGATTCATCGCAGGTGGCATCGTTGGCGCGGCAATTGGCGCCGTGGCGGGCGTTCTGCTGGCGCCGCGTTCCGGTGCGGAGAGCAGGGCCATGGCGGCCGACGCCATGAACGACGCCTGGGACACCGCGGTCGACTCCTACGAGCGCGGTTCCCGCGTCGTGAGCGAGAAGATCGGCAACGTCCATCCCGGCATGGACGTGACGGCGGACGAGCTCCGCGCGAAGGTCGACCTGGCCCGCGAGCGCATGGACCAGCTTCGCGACTCCCTGTCCGACGCTGTGACCACCACGTCCGCGCAGGTGCAGGACGTCGTGAACTCCGCCACGGACAAGGTCGTCTCGCCGGCTGGCGAGTCCAAGGCCGAGGGCGTGCACGTCGAGGTCGTCAACGACGACGCCGAGTAGCGCCA
>NZ_JBJEHW010000151.1:0-2257 GCF_051876455.1 Parafannyhessea sp. | reverse complement strand
CAGCGACCTGGACTAGTGCCACCGGAGGTGAGCCGCGCCAATCGCGCGCATGCCTCCGCTACAGATTGAGCTGAGAATCGGCCTTCCCCTGCCCATGGTGGGGGAGGGCCGCTTTCTTGTCCCGAGCCGCGTAGGCTGCGGGTATCGCGTCGCCCGGGTCGAGTGCCTCGGGAGAGAGCTCGACGAGCCCATCCCAGAAGCGCTTGGGCATCCATTTGGCACGGAGGTCGTATCCGCGCTGCGAGGCGTCCCTTCCGTCCAGACCCACGGAGTCGTAGAAGCGCCTCCACATGGCATGCACGTACTTCTCGCCCGCCGCGGTCTGGTCGGATGCGGCCGCGATCTCGTCGCAGAGGCGCCGGTCGACCTTTGACACGGAGCAGCGCCTCTGCCCACGCTCATGTAGGACAACGGTGAGGTGCTTGGGGTCGATCATGCAGAACCTCTCATCCCTCATGCGTGCCGCAAAGTAGCCGCAGGCGAGGGGGAGGGTGTCGGCCTTGGGGCGAAACGAGCAGAAGTACGACCCGTCCGCGAGGAGCGAGAAGCGCGCGAACTGCCTGGTGTGCTCGCATTCGGTCAGCGTGTAGCGTGCGAGGGAGTCGAGACTCGCCACCCTGGCGTCGGATAGCATGTTGCGGATCTTTGGGCCGACCTCGAAGCCCAGGCGCATGTAGGCGTGCACGGCCTCGGGAACGTCGTCGCCATCGTTTGCGGCCGCGAGTGCGAGCCTGGTCGCGCAGGAGGCCTTGCAGTTCGCGGGGCAGGAGCCTGACCTCTTGAGGGGGCATCCCGCGCTCACGCGCCTCTCGAACCCGCGATAGACGCGCGAGGCGAAGGCGACCGTCCCGTCGAGCGAGACGTCGGGCACGGTCACGAGGCTCTCGTCGAGAGCGGGCTGTGCCGCTTCCGCCCTGCAGAGCCGCAGAGTGCGCTCGGATGCGCGTGCGAGGTAGCCCATCCCCACCCCTGCGAGCATCGACTCGAGGCTGCCGTCACAGCACAGCGCGACGCGTCGGCCGTCGGCAATGGCATCGCGTACCTCGCGCGCGGCCTCGAGGACCTCGGCGGAGGGAGAGTCCGCGCCTGGGTCAGAAGAGGCTGAGCTGCCCCTCCGCGACGCGACGGGTCTTGTTGTATCTGCTCTGTCGTGCACCCTTTGCCACCTCGCTTCTGATGAGCTCCTCGTCCAGCGGTGCCTCCCTGTCGCGCCTGCCGTTGCAGCTGATGAAGTAGCGGGCGCGCTTCATGGTCAGGTTCAGGGTCTTGAGGTCCTCGAAACCCAGTGGCTTTGCCCTTCGCGCGGCGATGATCCTCCTGGCGCCCACGGGACCGATGCCCGGTACCCTGAGCAGCTCCTCGAGGCTTGCGGCATTCACCTCCACGGGGAATCGGTCCTGGTGGGTGAGCGCCCACGCGAGCTTTGGGTCGAGGTCGAGGTCGAGCCAGGGCGAGTCTGGCGTCACGAGCTCGTCTGGACCGAATCCGTAGTAGCGCATGAGCCAGTCGGCCTGGTAGAGCCTGTGCTCGCGCCTCAGCGGGACGGGCGTCTGCTGGTCCGGGAGCCTGCTGTCGTCCATCATGGGGATGTAGGCCGAGAAGAACACCCTCCTGAGGTCGAACTTCTGGTACAGGGAGGCGGACAGCCTGAGTATGTGGCTGTCGTCCTCCGGGGACGCGCCTATGATGAGCTGCGTCGACTGGCCCGCGGGCGCGAACTTCCGCCTGCGTGACCCGACCTCGTCCCTCGGCCTGAGCGTCATCGCCGCCGCGTTCAACCTGAGTCCCATGTTCGAGACGCCGTCGGCGGGCCTCCCCGCACCCCTTTCGTGCCGCCTTGCGAGGGCGGCCCTCTGGCGTGGGTCGGCCAGGATGCGGCTCGACTCCTCCTCCCGCTCCGAGTGGATCCGCGACATGGAGCTCACGATGCTTTTGGGGTCCTTCTCGGGACAGAGCGCCGAGAGCGAGCTCGAGCTGGGGAGCTCCAGGTTGGCGCTCAGCCTGTCTGCGAGGCGCCCGATCCTCTCGATGAGCTCGGGCGAGGTGCCTGGGATGACCTTCGCGTGGACGTAGCCGTTGAAGTGGAGCTCCTCCCGCAGCACGCGGAGGCACTCGATCATGCGCTCCGTCGTGTTGTCAGGCGTTCCCAGCACGCCTGAGCTGAGGAACAGCCCCTCGATGTAGTTGCGCTTGTAGAAGTCCACCGTGAGCTCCGCGAGCTCGCGGGGTTCGAACGTCGCCCGTCTGCAGCTCGCAC
>NZ_JBJEHW010000150.1:0-2258 GCF_051876455.1 Parafannyhessea sp. | reverse complement strand
CTTGCGAACGCGACCGTCTTTTTGGTCTGCGGTTCCCTTGCTTATTGCGAGGGAACCGTCAGGGGTAAGGCCGCGCGCCAGAGCGCTTCTGATATCCCCGACACGAAGCGGCCCCAGACACGTCTCCATGTCCAGGGCCGCAGGTTGTTGCTGTCTTTTTAGCTCCTTGGAGCCCGACCTCTAGCCCAGCAGGTCGGACGCGACCTCGGCGGCGCACGCGAGGCCGTCGGAGATGGCGTTCACCACGATGGTCGAGCCGTTCCTGGTGTCGCCGGCGCAGTAGACGCGGCCGTCCTTGGAGCCCGCGAGCACGTGGCGCTTGCCCACGGTGACGGGCAGCGGCCTTCCCTGCTGCGCGACCTCGCCGCCGAAGGCCTCCACGAGGCCCGTGTCCGGGCCAAGGAAACCCATGGCCAGCACGACGAGCTGCGCGGGCAGCGTGCGCACCGTGTCGTCCCTGCGGACGGGCTTGCCGGACGTCCAGTCGAGCGAGACGATCTTGAGCCCCTCGGCCGCGGCGTCGCCCAGGACCTCGAGCGTGTCCGTTGCCCACAGGCGCCTGTCCTCGCCAAACGTCGCGATGGCCTCCTGCTGGCCGTAGTCGGTCTTCTTGACCGCCGGCCACTCGGGCCAGGCGTTGCCGGGGGCGGGCTGCTCGGGCGGCTCGGGCAGGAACTCGAGCTGCATGATGGACTTGGCGCCCTGGCGCAGCGCCGTCGCGACGCAGTCCGTGCCGGTGTCGCCGCCACCGATCACGACGACGTCCTTGCCCTCGGCGGAAATGGGGCTCGTGGTGCCGTCGAGAAAGGCCTTCGTCTGGGCCGTGAGGTACTCCACGGCCAGGTGCACGCCGTCCTTGTCGGCCCCGGGGACCCTGAGCGTGCGCGCGCGGCCGGTGCCCGCGGCGAGCACGACGGCGTCGCTCGTCTTGGCGAGCTTCGCCGCGACCTTGGGGTCGGAGGCGTCCACGCCGCACTCGATCTGGATGCCGCTCCTGCGCATGAGGTCGGCCCTGCGCTCCACCACGTCCTTGGGGAGCTTCATGTTGGGGATGCCGTACATGAGCAGGCCGCCCGGACGGTCGCTCTTCTCGACCATGCGAACGCGCAGGCCGCGGCGGGCGAGCTCCCACGCGCAGGCGAGGCCAGACGGGCCCGTGCCCACGACGGTCACGAGCGGGGCGCCCTTGGGCGCGGGCTCCAGCGGCTTGGGTCCGCCGTGCTCCCACTGCCAGTCGCTGATGGCGCGCTCGTCGTCGCGGATGGTCGTGGGGTCGTCGTGCAGGCCCAGGTTGCAGGCCGCCTCGCAGAGCGCGGGGCAGACGCGGCCCGTGAACTCGGGCAGCGGGTTGGTGAGCGCCAGGCGCTCCGCGGCGTCATCCCAGAGGCCACGCCAGATGAGGTCGTTCCACTCGGGGATGAGGTTGTGCAGCGGACAGCCGCTCGTGCGGGCCTTGCCAAAGTTCACGCCCGTCTGGCAGAACGCGACGCCGCAGTACATGCAGCGGCCGGCCTGGGCGCGAAGCTCGTCCTCGGGAAGCGTGACGGAGAGGTCGTCGTAGTCGTGCACGCGCTCCTCTATCGGGCGCATGCCGTGCTCGTGGCGAGACTGCTCCAGGAATCCTCCTACCTTGCCCATTGGCTACATCCCCTTCCTCATGACCTGGAAGGCACGCTCCTCGGCGGCCTCGTCGTCAAGGCCGTCGGCCTTGGCCTCGGCCGTGAGCTCGAGGACGCGCTTGTACTCGCGCGGGATGACCTTCACGAAGTCGTCTTTGATGTCGTCGAACCTGTAGAGCATCTTGATGCCGCGCGGGCTGTTGGTGCGCTCCGCGTGCTCCTGCACGAGCGAGTGGATGAGCTCCAGCTCATCCGCCGTGGGCTCCTCCAGGAGGACCATGTCGTGGTTGACCCTGGAATCGAGCACGTGGCGCTCGTCGTAGACGTAGGCCACGCCGCCGCTCATGCCCGCGGCGAAGTTGACGCCCACCTGGCCCAGGATCAGCGCGACGCCGCCCGTCATGTATTCGCAGCCGTGGTTGCCCACGCCCTCGCACACGATGGTCGCGCCGGAGTTGCGCACGCCAAAGCGCTGGCCGGCCAGGCCGTTGATGAAGCCCTTGCCGGAGGTCGCGCCGTAGAACGCGACGTTGCCAACGGCCACGTTCTCGTCGAACTTGTACGTGGCGCCGTCGGCGGGGGCTACGGTCAGGATGCCGCCGGAGAGGCCCTTGCCAAAGTAGTCGTTCGCGTCACCGT
>NZ_JBJEHW010000149.1:0-10675 GCF_051876455.1 Parafannyhessea sp. | reverse complement strand
TGCTAGTGACTGACTAAAAGGTCGTGCGGGTTCAAGTCCCGCCTCCGACACCACGCACACGAGGTCCCCGTCAGCCCAACGGCTGGCGGGGACTTTTCGTTAGGCTTCATGTCGACTCCCGCGGGCGAGAAGAACGACTTTTTTAGATTGATTATTTATGTCAGGTGTGCGCGTCTGGTGCCCGCATTTCTGCTATGTCCCACTGACAGCGCGAGTCTGGCCCAGGTAGCGCCAAACCCCTCTGCACGTTAGTTTGAGGCACATCGCAAGTAAGAGAAATATAGCTCTTTAACTCGACAAACGACCTCCATTGCGCTATACTTTCCACCGTTGGAGGAAAGGTCCTCCGCCCCCTTGGCGGGGTAGTCGCAGGCGCTTTTCTGGAGCGTTGCATTTGATACGTGTTTTAATCTTCTTTATTGTCACGTAACGCAAAATCACAACCAAAGACCAAGACGGCGCAGACACGTTGGTGCCGGCGTCCCGCGTACCTTCCCAACCGAATGCACCCGTTCTTCTCCACAGATCGCCTGGCCCATGGCGGACAGGCGTTTTGACCTGGCGTGTGGCAATGTGACCGCAAGTCGGTGGCGCCAGCGTGCGTCGCCGGGAAATGGAGGGCAAGTTGGCAGAGTTCCTCACGGAAGACAACATAAAGACGGCTCAGCTCATCACGGGCGGCAAGCTCACGGACGCGGACATCGAGGCCGCGGACCGCTTCTTTGTGGCAGCAAAGCGGCTGCAGCCGTGCGACGCGAGCGCGTTCAAGGACCTGGATCCCCTCAAGACCAGGGCGATCATCCCGTTCATGGCCATGATGGCGCTGGGCGGCCCCGTTCATGAGTACGAACGCCGGGGCATGTCGTCGCAGGGCATGATGGCCATGGCGTCATACATCGCGGGAGGCTTCATGTCATCCCTCGAGGGACCGCGCAAGCACGAGACCAACGCGTTCTTTGTTGCCTACAACGCCGTTCTCGAGGGCATTGACCTCGGCATCTACATGGCTCGCAGGGAAGAACTCTCCGAGGACGACCAGGAGATCGTCGCGTCGCGCGTCGACGAGGGCCTGCGTGTGCACAGGGAGGTCACCAAGTTCGCGGAGGAACTCGAGCGGGAGAACTCCTCGGAGGAGTAGCGCCTCGGGGGGAGTGGTTCCTGGGGACGGGTGCGTTCGGTGGGAAGTCTGGCGGATTCCTGACGATTCGTCCGACATTTGAAAACGACCATGCACGAGGCCTTACACGCAGCGTACGGGAACATGACCACAATGGAGTCTATTGCCAACCCGTCCGAATGGAGGCTCCCATGAGCAAGAAGAACAAGAAGCGCGCGCAGCAGAAGGGCGAGAAGGACGAGGCTGCGGACGCTCCCGAGGCTGCGGAGGACTCGGAGCCCAAGGCCGAGGACGGCGCGGGCCAAACGGCGTAGAATGGCCAAGAACCGTACGCATGGCAACCAGGGGAGGGCCATATGGAAACCGAGACCAAGGGCATGAGGCGACAGGACTACGTGGACAAGGCACTCGAGCTCCATCACTCTGGCTACAACTGCGCCCAAAGCGTCGCCTGCGCGTGCAGCGGTCTCACGGACGTCGACGCGGACGAGCTCTTCCGTCTGATGGAGGGCTTCGGCGGCGGCATGGGCGGCTTCAGCGAGACCTGCGGCGCCCTCTCCGGCGCCATCGCCATCCTGAGCAGCACCACGAGCGGCGGCACCGCCAACCCCAGGACCAAGGCGGGCACCTACGCCCGCGTGAGGCCCATCGTTTCCTCCTTTAGGGAGAAGAACGGCAGTACGCGATGCCCGGAGCTCAAGGGCATGACGGGCGGTCCCGTGCTGCGCTCGTGCGACGGCTGCATCGAGGACGCATGCAACCTGCTGCTTGACGCCCTGGGCGTGGAGTAGTCGCACGCAGGCAGATCGCAGCGGCAACGTAGTGCGGCCATCCCCCGTCACGTGCGGGGGATGGCCGCTTTGGCTACTGGGCGCAGGTCCCGCGCCTGCAGGCGGAGCAGGCCGAGGGGGCGGCCGCGAGCCCGCCGAGGGCCGTCTCGCGCAGCGCCGCGGGCAGCGAGTCGCCAACGGACTTCATGGCGGCCACCACCTCGTCGAACGGCAGCGGGTCGAGCACGCCGGACAGGGCGAGCTGCGCGGCGCTTATGGCGTCTGCCACGCCGATGACGTTCCTGTCCTGGCAGGGGTACTCCACGAGGCCTCGCACAGGGTCGCACACGAGCCCCAGCAGGTTCGCGATGGCGGTCGACGCTGCGGAGAGGCAGGTGGCGGGGTCCGCCCCCATGAGCTCCGCAACGGCGGAGGCGGCCATGGCGGCGGCGGTGCCCACCTCCGCCTGGCAACCGCCCTCGGCGCCCGCGACGGACGCGTTCCTGGCCACGATGGCGCCGACCGCACAGGCGTTCCAGAGCGCGTGCGCCACCTGGTCGTCCGTGGCACCCAGGGCCTGCGCGACGGCGAGCACTGCGCCCGGGACCACGCCTGCCGAGCCTGCGGTGGGTGCCGCCACGATTACGCCCATGGTCGCGGAGCGCTCGAGCGTTGCCATGGCGTAGGCAGAGGCCCTGGTGAGCGTGTCGCCCATGAGCGCACCGGCAAGCTTGGGGGCGCCGTCGCGCAGCGCCCGCGCCTGGCCGCCCAGGAGCCCCCCGAGCGACGGCTGCGGGTCATCTATGGGGGCCGTGACCTCCTCGCGCATCGTGGCGAGCACGCGTGCCATGGCGGCGTCCGCGTCCGCGGTGGGGAAGAGCTCGAGCTCGCGGCGGCGCATCAGCTCCCCGATGCCCATGCCCTTCTCGCCCGCGAGGGAGAGGAGCTGCGCCCCCGAGTCGAAGCCCAGCTCGAGGCGCGCGTCCGGCGCGACGGGGGAGGCGCCGGGGACGTCGACGAGATTTGCGAGCGTGATGTTGGGGGCGCGACGCAGGTACTCGAGGAGCCGCTGGTCAAGGCCGCCGTCCACCTCGAAGACCGTGTAGGCGCGTCCGCCGCGCCGCTCGCGGAACGTTCGCATGGTCGCGATGTTGACGCCGCCGGCGGAGAGTCCGCTCGTAAGTGCCGCGAGGACGCCGGGGCGGTCCTGGTGTGCCACGAAGATCGTGGGGTAGTCGCCCGTGATCTCGACCGCGATCCCGTCGATCGAACTGATGCGCACGCGCCCGCCGCCGAGGGACTCGCCCGTGACGGACATCGTGGTGCCGTCCGCCCCGCGCATCGCGATGGTCACGGTGTTGGGGTGCAGGCCGGCGCCGTCCGCATACGCGACGAAGTCGAAGGCGAGGCCTGCCTCGCGGGCGAGCTCGAAGGAGTCGCGCACGCGGACGTCGTCCGGTGCGAGGCCCAGCATGCCCGCCACGAGCGCGCGGTCCGTGCCGTGGCCGCGGTACGTGCGCGCGAACGAGTTGTAGAGCGTGAACGTGACGCCCTCCAGGGGAGAGGGGCCGAGCGAGCGGGCCACGAGCGCTATCCTGAGCGCGCCGGCGGTGTGCGAGGAGGAAGGGCCCACCATGATGGGGCCGAGGATCTCGAACGCTGACGTCGTCATCATGGCTGCCGCCTCCCAAAACGAAGGCCGCCGACTCGGTCGTCGGCGGCCTGGCACGTCTTCCGTGCGGTAGTGTCTCATTATTTCGAGCGTGTTACAAGCCCTGCCTCGGCAGGCGCGGGACGCGGCCTACCTGGCGAGCGGCAGCGCCTTCTGGAGCCGCGCGAGCGCGACGTCGCGGCCGAGCAGCTCCAGCGACTCGCCCAGCGGGGGCGAGACCTGGTTGCCGCACTCGGCCACGCGGACGGCGCCGTAGAACTTGCGCTTGTTGGTGCCCAGGGCCTCGGGCAGGGGCTCGAGGGCGGCGTCGATCGCGGCGGCGTTCCAGCCGTCCGCGTCGAGCTTCCCGAGCGCGTCACCGGCGGCCTCGAGGTAGGCACGCGTGCCGTCCTTGGCGAGGTTCTTGTTGACGCTCTTCTCGTCGAACTGCACGTCGTCGCCCCAATAGAGGAAGCGGCTCTTCTCGACCACCTGCGGAGCCAGCGTGGTGCGCGGCTTCAGGATGCTGGAGAGAAGGTCGAACCACTGGGGCCTGGTGGCGTACACGGCCTTGGCGTCCGAGCCCTGCTCGAGGCCGGCGGCCATGAGCTGCGGCACGAGCTGCGTGAGCGAGAACTCCTCGTCCGACATGGCCTGCAGGTACTGGCCGTTGATCCAGTCGAGCTTCTTGAGGTCGAACGTGGCGGGGTTCTTGGAGACGTGGTCGAGCGAGAAGCTCTTGGCGAGCACGTCGCGCGGGACGATGGTGGTGTCGCCGTCGAGCGCCCAGCCCAGGAGCGCCAGGTAGTTGACGAAGGCGTCGGGGTCGTAGCCTGCGTCGCGGTACTCCTCCACGGAGGTGGCGCCGTGGCGCTTGCTGAGCTTCTTGCCGTCGGGGCCCAGGATCATGGAGATGTGGGCGAACGTGGGCGTGGGGGCGCCCAGGGCCTCGTACACCATGATCTGGCGCGGGGTGTTGGACAGGTGGTCGTCGCCGCGGATGACGTGGGTGATGCCCATCATGGAGTCGTCCACGACGGTGGCGAAGTTGTAGGTGGGCGTGCCGTCTGAGCGGAAGATGATGAAGTCGTCCAGGGTGTTGGCCTCGAAGGTCACGTCGCCGTGGACGGCGTCGTGCACCACCACGTCGCCGCGGTCCAGGGGCACCTTGATGCGGATGGTGTGCGGCTCTCCCGCGTCCACGCGGCGCTGGGCCTCGGCGGGGTCGATGTTGCGGCAGGTGCGCTGGTAGCCCTGGAAGGGGTCGTGGCGCTCCTGCGCGGCCTTCTTGTCCGCTGCGAGCTTCTCGGGCGTGCAGAAGCAGTAATACGCCTTGCCGTCGGCCACGAGCTTCTCGGCGGCCTTGCGGTAGATGTCCAGGCGCTCGGTCTGCCAGTAGGGGCCGTAGTCGCCACCGACCTCGGGACCCTCGTCCCAGTCGAGCCCCAGCCACTTCATGGCGCGCAGGATGATCTGGGTGTTCTCCTCGGTGGAGCGGGTGGGGTCGGTGTCGTCGATCCTCAGGATGAAGGTGCCGTGGTTGGCGCGGGCGAAGGCCCAGTTGTAGATTGCGGTGCGCGCGCCGCCGACGTGCAGCTTGCCCGTGGGAGAGGGGGCAAAGCGCACGCGCACGGGACGAGCGCTGGCGTTGGTGTCAGAGGAGCTCACGATTGGAGTCCTTTCGGTCGAGAAAAACGTACAGACTCAGCTAGTATAGCCCAGCCCCTCCCGAATGGCCTGCCTGCCGCAGCGTCCACACGAGACGCGACGGGTTGCGTAAGGCTCATGCAAGACAGGGGAGAGCTTCCCGCAAGGTCGCCCTGCTACCATGGCTGCCCCCCGATGGGTTCGACGGATGGAGGCGGCATGGGCGACGCACGCGAGCTTACGATAACGGACGACTTCATGTTCGGGTCGGTCTTCAGCGACCTGGGGCTCTGCCAGGGGCTACTTGAGATAGTGCTGGGAACGGCCATCGTCAGCGTCGAACGCGTCGAGTGCCAGGAGCCGTTGGCAACGAGTCCGCTCTCACGAGCCGGAATAGTCGATCTTCTCGTGCGGGACGCATGCGGGAACGTCTACGACGTCGAGATGCAGAACGAGGTCAGGCAGCCGAGCCTCGCCCGGCGTGCGCGGTACTACGGCTCGCTGGTTGACACGGCGGCTTTCGACAGGGGGACCTCGTTTGGGAGCCTGTGCGACCGGGTGGTCATATTCATCTGTTCGGATGACCCATATGGGTTTGGCTATAAGCGCTACAACTTCCGAAACGTGTGCCTCCAGAACGCCGATCTCCAAATGGGGGACGGCGCGGAGTTCGTGTACGTCAACGCGAGGGGTGTGAGCGGTGATTCGACCCCCGAGCTCGACGCCCTTCTGGAGTACCTCTTGGACGATGCTATAGTCGAAAGCGACTACGTGAGCCGCGTCGACCAGGCGGTCAGGGCGCGCCGCGAGGACCCCGTGTGGAGGAGGAGCCAGATGCTGTGGTCGGAGAAGTACCGTGACGACTTCGCGCGCGCCCGCATGGAGGGGATGAGCCAGGGCCTCGAGGAAGGCCGCGAGAAGGGTCATCAGGAGGGCCTGCAGGAGGGTCTCCAGGAGGGTCGCAAGAAGGGTTTGGAACAGGGCTTGGAACAGGGCTTGGAACAGGGCTTGGAACAGGGCCTGGAGCAGGGTCGGCAGCAGACCGTTGCCGAGATCGCGACTCTGGCAGGGAAGCTCGACGAGGCCGGCCGCTCTGCGGAGCTGGCCGAGGCGATTAGGAACCCCGAGAAGCTCGACCGCCTGCTGATGGAATTCCACGTAAGGTAGGCCGTAACCAAATCGGGCGGCGTGGTGGGTCGCCACCTATAGAGAAAAAGGGTGCGCCCCCGCTTGGAGGGCGCGCCCACGTGCCTACATCAGCTTCGTGCTCTCGATCTTCTCCTCTATCCAATGGTTCAGCCGCACGACGGGCTTGCGCAGCAGCAGTCCCAGCAGGAGCGACGGCACCAGGAAGAGCGCGAGCCTGCCCATGGCCAGCCAGTAGTCCATGCCGTAGAGGCCGGCGATGGCGCAGTGCATGGCCTTCTCGGCGTGCACGAAGGGCAGGAACGGGTAGACGGCCTGGAACGACTTGGGGAGCATCTGCTGCGGGAACGTGCCGCCCGAGCCCGCCACCTGAATGACCATGAGGAGCACGGCGATGGCCTTGCCCACGTCGCCGAACGACGCCGTGAGCGAGTAGATGATGTTGATGAACACCAGCGAGGCGAACCACCCGCACAGCAGGAAGAGCCACGGGTGTAGGCACTGTATGCGGATGAAGAACAGGTCGCCGAGAAGGACGAGCGACGACTGCATGAAGCCGATGACCAGGAAGAACGTGAGCCTGCCAAAGTAGGCGTGGCGCGGCTTGGCGCCCGTCTCGCGTATGGCGGCCTCGGAGGGGATGCACCTAACGAGCGCGCAGAGCACGACGCCGCCGACCCAGATGGCGAGCGTGGTGTAGAACGGCGCCATGGCCGAGCCGTTGTTCGCGACGGGGTAGATGGCCACGCGGTTGGTCTCGACGGGGGACGAGACGAACTCCGCGAGGCTGTCCGGGCCGGCGGTGAGCACCTTGCGGATGGTCTGCATGTCGCCCGAGGCCAGGGCGTCCTTGATGGAGCCGCGCATGGAGTCGAGGTCGTCCGCGGCGGCGCGCAGCTTGTCCGAGGTCTTGCCCAGCGTGTCCTCCACGCCGGAGAGGCTCTTCTGCGTGGAGGTCATGGACTTGTCGAGGTCGGTCGTGGTCGAGGCGAACTTGCTCGCAAGCGCGTCCGCGTCGGAGGCGGCGCCGTCGATCGTGCTCGCAAGCTTGCCGAGCGAGCCGCGCAGGCCCTGCTCGTACTCGTCCGAGAGCCCGGAGAGACTGCCCTTCGCGCGCGAGACCAGGGCCTCGAGCTGCGACTTGGCGCTGTCCGCGTCGGAGGTCGAGCGGTCGATGTCGTCCGCGGTCTTCTGGAGCGCGTTCGAGAGGTCGGTCAGGTCATCGAGCGCCGTCGTCACCCTGTTGTTGAGCCCCTCGACCGTGAGGCGCACGGTCGACACGCTCTGCAGCGTCACGGGGTCGCCGTCCTGCCCCAGGCTCGTCTCCCAGCTCTTCGCCAGGGTGTCCGTGCCGTTGAGCTGGTTGCTCAGGTCCTGCAGGTTGGCGCGCCTCGCATCGACCTCGGTCTTCACGTTCAGCAGCGCCGCCTTGAGCTTCTGGGTCGACCCGCCCGCCGTGGCATAGGCGGCGTCGATGGCGGAGGACACGTTGTCGAAGCTGGCGGAGCTCTGCTGCAGCGTGTCGTTGAGCGAGTCCGTCACGCCGTCCACGGCGCCGTCGAGCTTCCTCACGCCCGAGGAAGTGGTCCTCAGGAGCGCGCCGGCGCCCGTGCCGCTGTCCGTCGCGGAGGAGAGCATGCCGTTCGAGCTCGTGAGCAGGCCGCTCGTGGAGTTCACGAGCGACTTGTAGCTGTCGACGTTCGCGGCAACGTTGCGCAGCTCGGAGGCGCCGTCTCCCAGCATGTTGTCGAGCCTCGTCACGAGGTTCAGCGTCTCGTCGTCCGTCAGTGTGTCCGAGAGGTCCGTCAGCACGCCCGCCAGCACCTGCGTGAGCGAGCTGTCGAAGCTCGAGTCGATTGCGTTCTGCGCCGCCGTAGAGACCTTGTCCGTCACGATGGTGCCGATCGCGTTCTTCTTCTCGTTCACGGCGTATATGACCTTGGCGTGCTTCACGTTCTTCGAGAGCACGGTCATCATGTCCGAGCTGAAGTCCTTGGGGAACACGATCGCCGCGTAGTACTCGCCCGAGCGCACGCCCTCGAGCGCCTTCTTCTTGGAGGTCACGACGTAGTCGACCTTCTTGGAGCCCTGCAGGTCGGACACCATGCGCTCGCCGATGTTGATGTTGGCGCCCATGACCTTGGTCTTGTAGCCCTCGTCCGAGTTGGCGAGCGCCACCTTGAGGTTGCCGGTGTTGCCGTAGGGGTCCCACGCGGAGTAGATGTTGAACCACGCGTAGAAGCAGGGGATGACGATCATGCCCACGCACACCACGAGTGCGATGGTGTTGCCCCAGACGTGGTGGAAGTCGCGCTTTATGAGCGAGAAGAGCTTGCTCACCTCGCATCACCGCCCTTCTCGTCCGTGGCGTCCCTGTCGTCGGAACCCTGCCCCTTCGCGTCCTTGCCCGTGAGCGAGGCCGTGACGTTGAGTATGAGCTTGGTCGGCTTGGTGTCGTCCGAAGGGCCATCGCCAGTGGTCGGCCTGATGTCCGCCTTGACCTCTTCCCTCACGTCGTGGACCTTCTGGGCGGCCTGCCTGCGGCGGTCGTCGAACTCCGTGCGGAGCCTGCCGATGCGCTGTCCGATCCTGTGGCTCATGGGGTCGATCGCAACCTCCGCCTGCTCGTCCGCGCCGTTGGCGCCCGCGGTGCCGTCCGTCGCCTGGACGTCAGCCGAGGGCGAGCCCGAGCCACCACCGCCCGTGCCGTCGCCGGGGCGCCCGTTCTTATCGCCCTTCTCGATGAGCATGGTCTCGATGGGGGCGAAGGCGAAGAACTCCTGCCTCAGCTGGTCGCCGAGCAGGTCGTACAGCTCGTCCTCGCTCATGTCGGAGAGGTGCGTCTTCTGGCCGATGCGGTAGTGGAAGTACTCCGTCACGATGAGGAACGTGCAGATGACGATCATGGAGACGATCCACAGCGTCATGAGCACCATCTTGAACGGGAGCACGAACATGAGCACGTTGAGCGCCACGGGCACGACGATGAGCGCGACGAAGCCGCGGCGCACGAGCACGGGGTACATGAGCTCGAAGTGGGCGGCGCGCGACTCGAACGTGCGGTGGTACTCGCGTGAGTTGGTGAGGGCCTTGATGATCGTGGTGAGCTTGAAGTGTGCCTCGTCCATGCCGTAGCGCTCGCTCACCATCATGTCGGTCTCGCGCAGGCGCTTGTCGAACAGCGCGTTGATGTTGAGGAGGTGGCGCCTGGCGCCCAGGCCCACGAGCAGGGCGAGGGGCATGTAAGCGAGGAGAAGGACGGCGATGTTGAAGCCGAAGTAGTTTCCGTAGTAGCCGGCGATGGCCTCGCGCATGGCGTTGTTGCCGTAGGTGAACGGCAGGAGCGGCTCGAGCGCCTGGAAGAAGCCGGGCATCATCTCGATGGGGTACGTGCCCGATGACCCGGGGATCTGCAGGATGACGAGGATGACGCCAAGCGCCATGCCGATGTGCTTGAAGGCGGTCGAGAGCGAGAAGACGATGTTCACGTACACGAAGGACTCCACCATGCCGGCGATCACGAAGGCGACGGGGTGAAGGCACTGGATGCCGAGCATGAGGTCGCCCACGCAGCACACGATGGCCTGGACCTCGCCCAGGAGGACGAAGAGCATCGCGCGTCCCACGTAGCCCTCCCATGGCTTGAACTCTCCCACGCCCTCGCGGTCGACCTCGCGCTTGTAGATGGCCACGAGCACGAAGCCGCCGACCCAGAGCGCGAGGTCGGTGTAGAAGGGCGTGACGCCCGAGCCGTAGTTGCGCACGGAGTAGATGGCCTGGGTCTTGAGCTCGACCGGTGCCGTGAAGTAGCTCTTGAGCACGTCGGAGTCGACGCCGGATATGCTTATGAGCTCCTTGTAGGCCTCGGTGCTCTGCAGCGCCGAGATGTCGGACTCGAGGCCGTCGAGCGTAGAGACCGCGCGCTTGAGCGAGTCGCGCGTGCCCTGGAGCGAGGGCTTTGCCTGAGCGAGGACCTGGTCGAGCTGGTCGAGCGTGGCGGAGAGCTGGCTGAGTGCCGGCGTCATGCTCGCGACGTACGAGGAGACCCCGGACGCCGCGTCGGAGAAGTCGTCGAGGGCGCTGTCAACCTGGGGGATGGTGGAGTTCGTAATGTCGGACTGCATGCCCGAGAGCGCGCTCGTGCTCTGCTGGATGGCGTTGTTGACGGCGGCGGAGAGGTTCTTGGTGTCCACGACGCCGCTCTTCACGTCCTGCGAGAGCGCCTTGAGCGCGTTGATCCGCTGCTGCATGCCGTCAGTCATGCCCACGAGGAACTGGACCTCGTTCTCGAGGCTCTTGGAGACCTCGGTCTGGGCCGTGAGGGATTCGCCGCTGAGCCCCTTG
>NZ_JBJEHW010000148.1:0-10767 GCF_051876455.1 Parafannyhessea sp. | reverse complement strand
GCGGCTACAGCGCGGGCCGATTCAGCTTCAACGTCCCCGGCGGACGCTGCGAGGCATGCAAGGGCGACGGTCAGATCAAGATCGAGATGAACTTCCTGCCCGACGTGTACGTTCCCTGCGAGGCGTGCCACGGCAAGCGCTACAACCGCGAGACGCTCGAGGTGACCTACCACGGCAAGTCGATCTCGGACGTCCTGGACATGACGGTCACGGAGGCGCTGGCGTTCTTCTCCAACATCCCGCGCATCAAGCGCAAGCTCCAGACCCTCTACGACGTGGGCCTTGGCTACATCCACCTCGGCCAGCCAGCGACCACGCTCTCGGGCGGCGAGGCGCAGCGCGTCAAGCTCGCAAAGGAGCTGCACCGCCAGCAGACGGGCAAGACCTTCTACATCCTGGACGAGCCGACGACGGGCCTGCACTTCGAGGACGTGAGGATGCTCATCGAGGTGCTCCAGAAGCTCGTCGACGCGGGCAACACCGTGCTCGTGATCGAGCACAACCTCGACGTCATCAAGGTTGCCGACCGGCTCATCGACCTGGGTCCCGAGGGTGGCTCCGGTGGCGGCACCATCGTCTGCTACGGCACGCCCGAGAAGGTCTGCCAGTGCGAGGAGTCGTACACGGGCAGGTACCTCAAGCCGCTGCTCGAGCGCGACCGCGCGCGCATGGAGAAGCGCAAGGACGACTGATTGGGACGCAACACCTGGGGGCAATGGTTCGATGTCTAAGAAGGAGAAGATCCAGAAGACGAACGCGATGCGCGAGCTGGAGCGCGGGGGCGTCTCCTACACCTGGCACGAGCAGGAGGAGGACGACATCTCGCGCGGGCTCGGGCTTCGCATGGCACAGGAGGCGGGGGAGGACCCAGACAGCCAGTTCAAGACCCTCGTCTGCGTGGCACCCTCCGGCGACCACGTGGTCTGCTGCATCCCCGTCGCTGAGGAGCTTGACTTCAAGAAGGCGGCTGCCGTCGCCGGCGAGAAGTCGCTCGAGCTCATCGCGATCAAGGACCTCGAACCGCTCACGGGCTACGTGCGCGGTGGCTGCACCCCCGTTGGCATGAAGAAGCAGTTCCCCACGCTCATCGACGAGACGGCCCAGCTGTTCGACGAGATAGGCATCTCGGGCGGGCGCCGGGGCCTCTCGCTCACGCTCGACCCAGTCGCGCTCGCGGACTTCCTCGGCGCGACCTTTGCGGACATCACGCGCACGCCTGCTACCCGCTGAGCGTCCTTCTCGCCCTTTCGCTCCTTCGTTTCGCCGACGTTACCGATTCATGGGGGTGGATGCCTGGACACTTTAGTGTGATAAAGTACTCCCACCATCTGGGGTAGGAGCGAGAGCGAGTGCCCCGCATCCTGAAGGCATACGGCAAGGGCCGCTTGGGCGAGAGGAACGTGTAGATGCCGGCAGTAACACCACGCGGGTTCAGGGACATCCTTCCGACTGAGGCGCTCGCAAGGGAGCGCATCACGGGAATCGTACGCGAGTGCTTCTCGAAGCATGGGTACCTGCCGGTCGAGACGCCGATTCTCGAGGACAGGAGGCTGCTTTCCGTCGGCAGCCGCATCGAGGACTCGCCGTTCCAGCTCTTCGATGCCGACGGCAGCCTGCTCATGGTCCGTCCCGACCTGACGCTTCCCATCGCGCGCATGGTGTCGACCCGCATGGCTGCCGACGACCTGCCGCTGCGCCTTCGCTACGTGGCGCCCGTGGTGAGGGAAGAGTCCTCGCTCAAGGGCCAGCCGCGCCAGTTCACGCAGCTCGGCATCGAGTACTACGGGAGCGACGACGGAGGCGCCCTGCCCGAGGTCGAGGTCGTCTCTCTCCTGGCGGAGACCCTCGAGGCCCTGGACGTCCCGGCCTGGCGGATCGTGTGCGGCTCCGTGTCACCCCTCAAGGCGCTGCTCGCGCACTGCTCGCCCTCGAAGGAGTTCGAGGAGGGCGTCCTGTCCTATGCCCACGAGTCCGACCTCGTGAGCCTCGACGAGCTCGTCGACTCCACGGACCTGAGCGAGCCTGTGCGGCTGGCACTTCACCAGGTCCCGCGCATGTCCGGCGGATCGGAGGTCATCGCCCGCATCGACTCCCTGCTCGAGGGTGCCGGCGTTCCCGAGGAGGAGCGCGGCACGCGGGAACTCGAGCGCTTCGTCTCGGCTCTGTCCGACCTCGACGCGTCTGGTCGCCTCTCCTTCGACTTCTCAATCGTGAACTCGTTCGACTACTACACGGGCGTCATCTTCAAGGGCTACGCGGAGGGCATCACGGCGTCGATCGCCTCCGGCGGCCGCTACGACGCGGTGCTCGCGAACTTCGGACGTCCCGGCGTGGCGTCGTGCGGCTTCGCACTCTCGCTCGAGCGGCTCCAGGAGATCCTGGGCGAGCAGGGGGAGAGCGGCGTCGTCAGCTCGCACGTGAGCCTGGCGGAGCGTCCGCTCAGGATCGCCGTGCCAAAGGGCTCGCTCTTCCCAGACGCCGTGCGCGTCCTGGGCGAGGCAGGACTTCCTACGGACAAGCTCAAGGACCTCGGCCGCAAGCTCATCGTGCGTGACGGCGACGTCGAGTACGTCATCGTGCGCGCGCAGGATGCGCCGGCGTTCGTCGCGCACGGCGGCGCGGACTGCGGCATCTGCGGCTACGACTCGATCTTCGAGGCCAACCACGACCTCATCCAGCTGGTCGACCTGCGCTTCGGCGGCTGTCGCTTCGTGGTCGCCGAGCCCCGCTCCAAGGCGGGCGCCGCGGAGGACGCGTACCGCTGGCGTGGGAGCGTCCGCGTCGCGACCAAGTACCCGCGCATCACGCAGAGCTACTACGACCGCATCGGCCAGCAGGTGGACATCGTCCAGCTGCACGGCAACATCGAGCTCGGGCCAATCGTGGGCATGACGGACCGGCTGGTCGACATCACGGCAACCGGCACCACCCTCAGGGAGAACGACCTCGTGATCGTGGACGAGGTCATGCAGTGCACCGCCAGATTCTTCGCGGGACCGGCGGCCTACCGCTACGACGGGCGCATCCGCTCGCTCGCGGCAAGGCTCGCGCAGGCCGTGGCAGAGGACTAAGGAGAAGAGCATGAGGACCGTAACGCTAACCGGGAGCCAGCGGCTCCAGCAGTCAGACCTCGAGCGCCAGGGTGCGCTGCCCCGCGAGGTCATGGAGTCCGCCGAGAAGATCGTGGACACCGTGCGCGAGGGCGGCGACGAGGCCGTCCGCAACTTCTGCCTCAAGTTCGACGGGGCGTGCCCCGACTCGTTCCGCGTTCCCGACGAGGTCGTCCAGGGCGCCCTCGACATGGTCGACCCGGAGTTCCTCTCGTCGCTCAGGAAGGCGCACTCCCAGATTCGCGACTTCCACGAGCGCGAGCGCGAGCAGTCCTGGTTCACGACCCGTGAGGACGGCACGATCCTCGGCGTCAAGGTGACGCCCGTCCCGTCCGTCGCCGTCTACGTGCCGGGCGGCCGAGCCCAGTACCCCTCCACGGTCCTCATGGACACCGTGCCCGCCAAGGTCGCGGGCGTGCCGCGCGTCATCATGGTGACCCCGCCGCAGCGCGACGGATCACTCTCCGCCTACACGCTCGCCGCGGCTGCCGTCGCGGGCGTGGACGAGGTCTACGCGGTCGGCGGCGCGCAGGCGATCGGCGCCGTGGCCTATGGCACGGAGTCCATCCCCAAGGTCTCCAAGATCGTCGGCCCCGGCAACGCGTACGTGGCTGCCGCCAAGCGCTACGTCTCCGGAGACGTGGGCATCGACATGGTCGCCGGCCCGTCCGAGGTCTGCGTCCTCGCGGATGCCACGGCCGACCCCGTGGTCGTCGCGGCCGACCTCATGGCACAGGCCGAGCACGACCCGCTGGCGACCTGCTACCTCGTGACGGACGCGCCCGACCTCGTCGAGGGCGTCAATGCCGCGGTCGAGGCGCTTGTCGTCCAGTCCCCGCGCGAGAAGATCACGCGTGCCTCGCTCGAGCACGGCCTCGTGGTGAGCTGCCCCAGCCTGGATGCCGCCGTGGACGCCGTGAACCTCATCGCGCCGGAGCACCTCGAGCTTCACTGCGACAAGGCATTCGACCTGCTGGGTCGCATCCAGAACGCGGGTGCCATCTTCGTGGGCCCCTGGTCCTCGGAGCCGCTCGGCGACTACGTTGCCGGACCCAACCACACGCTTCCTACCGGCGGCACCGCGGTCTTCTCGAACCCCCTTGGCGTCTACGACTTCCAGAAACGCTCGAGCGTCATCTCGTACACGCCCGAGGGACTCAGGGCCGACGGTCCGGCGGTGCAGTCGATCGCGCAGGCAGAGGGCCTCTGGGCGCACGCGCTCTCCGTGGGCATGCGTCGCAAGCTCCTGCTTGAGCAAACGGAGCGTTTCGCCGACGTTTCCACCGCGTGCCAAGATGCGATCGCGACGGCGTGGCCGCGTAAGCTTGATGAGCCGGGCGTTCCCAACCTCAGGGGCGGACAGTCCAAGTAGACGGCGTGCCCTCCGCGTCGCGCGGAAGGGCGGGACATGATTGGAGGGCACCGTGCCCCAAGGTATCAGCGACAGGTTCCGCGCCGTTATGCGGCCATCGGCCGCGGCGCTCGAGCCGTACGACCCGGCATTCTCCCAGGTGAGGATCAACCTCTCCGCAAACGAGAACACGTACGGCATGCCCGTCGACGTGCGCGCGAAGGTGGACGAGGCGCTCCGCGAGGTGGCGACGAACCGCTACCCCCAGCCCCTCTCGCCCGACCTCCGCGCCGAGCTCGCCTCCTGGCACGGAGTCGATCCCAGCCAGGTCATCGTGGGCAACGGCGGCGACGAGCTCATCTTCAACCTGCTCCTCGCCTTTGGCGGCAGCGGGCACGTCCTCGTGAACTGCACGCCGACCTTCTCCGTCTACCGGCTCTACGCTGAGCTCGTCGAGACCGAGGTGACCGACGTCGACCGCGACCCCGTCACGTACGAGGCCGATGCGGACGCCCTCGTGCGCGCCGCCGCGGACGCGAGCCTCGTCATCGTCACGTCGCCCAACAACCCCACGGGCAACCTCTTTCCCGTCGAGGACACGGCACGGCTCTGCGAGGCGTGCCCGGGCGTCGTCCTCCTCGACGAGGCGTACATGGAGTTCGCCCCGGAGGGCTCCTCGGCGGAGCCGCTCCTCGCAAAATACGACAACTTGGTAATACTGCACACGCTCTCCAAGGCGTACTGTCTCGCTGGCGCGCGCATTGGCTACCTGCTGGGATGCCCGGACGTGATGGCCGCCATGGCGGCGGTGCGCCAGCCGTACTCCGTGAACGTCTTCTCGCAGGCGGCGGCGCTCGTCGCGGTGAGGGAGCGAAAGGCGTTCGATCCCACGATCGAGAAGATCGTGGCCGAGCGCTCGAGACTCGTCCAGGGCCTCGGGGAGCTTGCCGGCCGCGGGGTCACGGTGTGGCCGAGCGCCGCGAACTTCCTGCTCGTGCGGGTGCCGAACGCACACCAGGTGCGCGAGCGCCTGCGCGACGAGTACTCGATCCTGGTGCGCGACTTCTCGTCCGCGTCGGGGCTCACCGACTGCCTGCGCGTCACGGTCGGCAAGCCAGAGGAGAACGACGCGTTCCTGGATGCGCTCTCGCGCCTGATCGAGGAGGTCTAGCACATGGCAAGGACTGCCACGGTAAGCCGCAAAACGGGGGAGACCGACATCACGGTCTCGATCGACCTGGACGGGACGGGATCCTGCGACATCTCGACCGGCGTCGGCTTCTTCGACCACATGCTGAGCGCCCTCGGGCGCCACTCGCTCGTGGACCTCACGGTCCACGCGAAGGGCGACACGTGGGTGGACGACCACCACACGGTGGAGGACGTGGGCATCGTACTGGGGCAGGCGCTCGCCCAGGCGCTGGGAGACAAGAGCGGCATCGCGCGCTTCTCGTCCGTCGTGGTTCCCATGGACGAGGCGCTGGTGCTCGCCGCCATCGACGTGAGCGGCCGCGGCGAGCTCTATTGGGACGTGCCGATCGAGGCCCAGAAGGTGGGCACGTTCGACACGGAGCTGGGGCACGAGTTCTTCCAGGGGTTTGCGCGCGACGCGGGCATCACGCTCCACGTACGTGAGATTGCGGGCGAGAACGCCCACCACATCCTCGAGTGCGCCTTCAAGGCGGTCGCACGTGCGATGCGCGGCGCCGTGGAGCTCGACCCCAGGGTGAAGGGCGTGCCATCGACGAAGGGAAGCCTCTGATGGTCAGGGGAGACATCGTGGTAGTCGACTACCACAAGGGCAACCTGCAGAGCGTCGTCCGCGGCATCGATGCCGTCGGCGGGAGCGCGTACGTCTCGGACGACCCGCGCGACATCCGCTCGTCCGCGGGCGTCATCCTGCCGGGTGTCGGCAGCTTCGAGGACGCCCTGTCCTACATGAGGAGCACCGGCCAGGCCGACGCCGTGGTGGACGCCATCAAGTCCGGCACGCCCTTCCTTGGCATCTGCCTGGGGCTGCAGGTCCTCTTCGAGCGCGGGACCGAGCACGCGGAGCACTCCTCGTTCGGCGGGGAGTGGGTGCCGGGACTCGGCGTCCTCCCGGGCTCCGTCACGAGGCTCGAGTCCACGACGCTCAAGGTGCCGCACGTGGGCTGGGACCAGGCCTACCTCACGGAGCTTGGCGGTGCTTGCCCGCTCCTGGTGGACGTGCCCGAGGGCGCTAACTTCTACTTCACGCACTCCTACGCCCTGTCGGACGACGTACCCGCGTCGGTCGTCACGATGCGCACCCACTACACGCGCAGCTTTGCCTCGGCCGTCTGGCGCGACAACGTCTTCGGCGTGCAGTTCCACCCCGAGAAGTCCTCGCGCACCGGCCTCAAGATCCTGCAGAACTACGTCGACATCGTCAGGGGCTAGCCATGATCCTGTTCCCGGCCATAGACCTCCTCGCGGGCAAGGTCGTGCGCCTCAGGCGCGGCGACCGCGCGCAGGTGGACGTGTACTCCGACGACCCCGTGGCCGTCGCGCGGGACTTCGCGGACCGGGGCGCCACGTGGGTGCACGTGGTGGACCTGTCCTCGGCGTTTCGCGAGGACGACGAGGCGGTCGAGAAGAACCACCGTGCCATAGAGCGCATCTGCTCCCTGGGTTCGATCAACGTGGACACGGGTGGCGGCGTGCGCGACATGGAGGCGGTGCGACGCCTCGCGGACGCGGGCGCCAAGCGCATCGCCATCGGCACCGCACTCGTGCGGGATCCCGGCTTCGCGGAGGCGGCGGCGCGCGACTTCCCGGACCAGGTGGTCGCGGACGTCGCGGCGCACGACGGCGAGGTGCGCGTGGATGGCTGGCGCGAGGGCGAGGGCTTGAGTTCGGACGACCTGGTGGCCCACCTCTCCGAGCTCGGCTTCAGGCACCTCGTGTTCACGGACATCGCGAGGGATGGCATGCAGACGGGAATCGACGTCGCCGCGTACCGTCACGTCGCGAAGGTGGCTGGATTTCCCGTCGTGGCCTCGGGCGGCATCGCGAGCCTCTCGGACATCCGCGCGCTCGCGGCCGAGGGACCCGACGTTATCGAGGGTGCCATCACGGGACGGGCCATCTACGAGGGAAGCTTCACTCTGGAGGAGGCGCTGGAGGCCGCACGCGGCACTTCTCGCCCAGAGAGCGACGGGAGGAAGACATGCTGACCAAACGCGTCATACCGTGCCTGGACGTGAAGGACGGTCGCGTGGTGAAGGGCGTCAACTTCGTGGGGCTGCGCGACGCGGGCGACCCCGTCGAGCTCGCGAGCGCCTATGACATGGAGGGCGCCGACGAGGTCGTCTTCCTCGACATCACCGCTACCTCCGACGACAGGAGGACCACCGTCGAGCTCGCCTCGCGCGCTGCGGAGGAGCTGCGCATCCCCTACACGGTGGGAGGCGGCTTCAGGGACGTCGCGGGCATGCGGACCATGATCTCAGCCGGGGCGGACAAGGTGTCCGTCAACTCCGCGGCGGTGCGCGACCCGGGACTCATCACGGCGGCGGCTTCGGCCTTTGGCAGCCAGGCCGTCGTGGTGGCGATCGATGCCCGCCACGTGGAGGGCAAGGGCGACAAGTGGGAGGTCTACACCGCGGGCGGTCGCAAGCCGACGGGCATCGACGCCGTCGAGTGGGCGGAGGAGGCGGCTCACCGCGGTGCCGGCGAGATTTTACTCACGAGCATGGACCGCGACGGCACCAAGGACGGGTTCGACATCCCGCTCACGCGCGCCGTGGCACGTGCCGTGCCCATTCCCGTCATTGCGTCGGGCGGCGTGGGCAAGCTCGAGCACTTTGCCGAGGGCATCATCGACGGCGAGGCGGACGCCGTGCTCGCCGCGAGCGTCTTCCACTTCGGCACGTACACCGTGCGCCAGGTGAAGGAGTACATGGCCAGCCAGGGCATCCCCGTCCGCCTGGACTTCTAGCCCAAGTCGCGCCCTCGGACTGACGCGTGCCTGCGGGCCCGACGCCTTCAGGTTGCTTGCGGTCGCCTCTCAGCTTGGGTTGCGGCTTGTGCGCGGGGTGTCTAGATGGTGCAAGTTCGTATGTGCCCTTGCAGGTGCCTTAGAATGGACCCAATGGGGCGAGGCGCTCTTCGGTCGGTGTGCCCCGCTTTGGGTCTATCCGGCCGAGGGGGAATGTCATGAGCTCCACGCTAGACATGCGTGCCATCGAGTTGCCGTCAGCAGAGTTCGACAAGGAGGCCGAGGCCGCCGGCCTGAACCTCCCGATTGAGCAGACCGAGGTCTGGGCAAGGTACGAGGCGACGGTGCCCGGGCGCCGTCCCTGGGGCGCATACAGGTTGGAGCGTGACGGCGAGGCCGTCGCCTACATCAGGCTCTTCGACTACGAGACGCACGGCTACCACTTCCTGAGGTCCAACCACGGTCCCGTCTGGCTGCAGGCCCCCAAGCCCGAGGACGAGCAGGCGGCGCTCGAGGCGATTCGCGCCGTCGTGCGCGAGAGGGGAGAGGGACAGGTCTTCGTGCGCTGCTGCGTCGACGCGGACCTCGACTGCTGCGAGCCGGCGCTCTCCATCGTGCCGTACGACACCACGGTCGTGATCGACGTCACCGGTGGCGACGACGAGATTCTCGCCCGCATGAAGCCGCGCGGCCGCCGCGACGTGCGCAAGGCACTGCGCGAGGCCCCCATCACCTGCGCCGACGAGACCGAGCAGGCGGCGAAGTCCTTCTCGGACTACTACGGCGTGCTCGTCGAGACGGGCGAGCGCGACGGCTTCCATCCCGCCCCCGCCTCCGACTACGAGGACATGCTGCGGATCCTGGGTCCCGAGTACTGCCGCCTCTTCGCGGGCCGTCAGGAGGACGGCAAGGTGGTCACCTGGTCGCTCGTGACCATCTCCAGCTCCATGGCCGTGCGCTACTACGCCGCCTCCTCCACGGCGACCATGCGCAAGCACGTGACGGACAAGCTGCTGTACTTCGAGTGCTGCTCGCTCGGCAAGTTCGAGGACGGCAGGGTCAAGAGCTACGACCTTATGGCCATCGGCTCCGAGCTCAGCCCGACGCTGCTGGGCCTGAACGAGTTCAAGACCAAGTTCTGCAAGCAGGTCACGCACGTGGCGCCCGACCGCGACTATCCCATCCGCGGCGGCTTCTACCGTTCGCTCAAGCTCGCACGCAAGGTGGTCGTGCGCGCCAGGGGTGCCAAGCAGAACCGCACGGTCGAGAAGGAAGTCGCGTCAAAGACGAAGCCCAGCACCAAGTAGCGCCTCCCGCCGGACCCACCGCTCGTGAAGACACTTATGAAGCTCCGACGCATTTGCCCGAGCCGCCACGGCCGCATCCTAAAATGGCTTGATGCTTAATTGATTCCAAGAGGCGGCTGGAGAGCGAATGCAGGCAAGGGAACTCACGTTTGACCAGTTCGAGGCCGAGGCGGACCGCCTTGGTCTCGAGCTTCCTATCGAGCAGACCCGTGGGTGGTCCAATTACGAGCAGACGGTCCCGGGCCGCACGCTCTGGGGCTGCGTTGCCATCGCGGACGGGGACGAGACGCTGGGCGTCGCGACGTTCACGGACTACGAGACGCACGGCTACCACTACCTCCGCTCCCACCACGGACCCGTCTGGGTGCGCGAGCTCACGGAGGACGAGGAGCGCGAGGCGCTCGTGGCCCTGCGCGACTTCGTGGCAAAGCGCGACCACAAGGTGGTCTTCGTCCGGCTCGCTGTGGAGCACGAGCTCGACGTCACGCACGTGACGCTCTCGATGATGCCATACGATACCACGGTCGTGATCGACCTCACCGGTGGAGACGAGCAGATCCTCGCTCGCATGAAGGGTCGCGGCCGCCGCGACGTGCGCAAGGCGCTGCGCGAGACGCCCGCCACCTACGCAGACGAGACCGACCTCGCATCGAAGTCCTTCTCGGAGTACTACGACGTCATGCTCGAGACGAGCGAGCGCGACGGCTTTGTCCCCGCGCCGATCGAGGACTACGAGAACACGCTCCGCTGCCTGGGACCCGAGCACTGTCGCGTCTTCGCGGGTAGGGTGGACGGCCGCGTGATCACGTGGACCATGGCCACCATCTCGGGCAGGCACGCCGTGCGCTACTACGGCGCGAGCCGCTCGGGCAAGCAGCGCTCCCTGGCCACGGACGGCCTCATCTACTTCGAGTGCTGCACGCTTGGCAGGATGGGCTGCGTCGACTACGACCAGATGGGCATCGGGTCCGAGGCCTTCCCCGACCTCATGACGCTCAACACGTTCAAGACCAAGTTCAGCAAGGAGGTCAGGCACGT